>NZ_LOVS01000096.1:0-1127 GCF_001523835.1 Burkholderia sp. ABCPW 14
ATGAGCAAGCAAAAGTTGACCATTCTCCAAGTAATCGCCCGTAGCGGTATCTCGAAGCGCACCGGCAACCCGTGGGAAATCCACACGGCCCAATGCGTGCTCGAGCAGGAGAACAGCGAGGGTAAGCAAATCCTCGTCGGTACGATCAATTTGCCGACTGCGCTGAAAGATTCCCCGACCGGTGACTATCTCGCGGAGTTTGCTTTGCAGCAGTCGATGGAAGGCAAGCTCGAACCGCGCATCGTGTCGTTGGTGCCGTTCGGTCGACCGACTGCGGCCCCCAAGGGTGCGGCTTCATCCGCCTCGTAATCCGTCAAGGAATTTGAGCTGTTCGCAGTTGGCCCGCGCGAACGGCTCTTTTTGATTGGGCCGGAACCTGAGAGAGAACACACATGAAAAAGATGATTGCAGCAGCACTGAGCCTCGCGAGCGTGGGTGCGTTCGCGGCCGACGCGGGTACGCCGATGATGGATGTCGCGCCGGTCGTCAGTTCGATCAATGGCATCGGCCCGAGTGTCGTGCTCGTCGGCGGTGCCGTGCTGGCGCTCGCGGCAGTGACGTACGGCTATCGCGTGATCAAGGGCTTCATCGGTCGTTGATCGTGTGACGCGTATAGCCCCCGGTATGCCTCGTTGCGCCGGGGGCTTTTTCATGGAACGGATCGAATGAAGCGCTTGCTGTGTGTCGCGCTGGTTGGCGTCGCCTTGGGTGCGCACGCAGCGCAGGGAATCGATGTGGTCGTGTGCGGCGCGGCTCCCACTTCAGCGGTTGTTGGCGTTCAAGTGCCGTGCACGTTGTCGGATGGCTCGGCCGGTGTGCAGCAGATCGCACACCTGACGCTTGTCAACGATGGAGCGATGGGCGATGCGCCTGTTTCGGGCGGCATCGAGGCGGGCATGGCTGTTGGTAGCGCGGTGCTTCTGGTATTGGCGATCGCGTTCGGCATGCGCGCGTTGCGGCGCTTCGTGGAATCGGCATCGGAGAGTTGATCATGCTTTGGTACTGCATTCAGTTCGTGGTGGTCGTCGGGACCATCTATACGGCCGGATTGATTTTGATGTCATGAGGCTTGCGCACCTTCTTATCGTGGCTTTGCTGATTGCTTCGCTTGCGACGGCGACAGCGCC
>NZ_LOVS01000097.1:0-75031 GCF_001523835.1 Burkholderia sp. ABCPW 14
CGATCTCGGTGCCGTGCGGCTCGGCCATGCGCCGGCTCGCGCGCCTCGCCCGTTTCGCTGCACCCGTTTCGCTGCACCCGTTTTGCTGCACCCGTTTTGCTGCGCCCGTTTCGCCGCACCCGTTTCGCCGCATCCGTTTCGCCGCATCCGTTTCGCCGCACCCGTTTCGCTGCATGCGTTTTGCTGCGCCCGTTTCGCCGCACCCGTTTCGCCGCACCCGTTTCGCTGCATGCGTTTTGCTGCGCCCGTTTTGCCGCACCCGTTTCGCCGCACCCGTTTCGCCGCGTTCGCGCAGCCTGCCTCGACGCGCCACGCGAACGCTCCGCTCGTCCAACCGTAAAACCGAATCACCTCGATGATGAACGCGACAAAGAACCTGCGCTCGACTCGCCCCGCCACGCGGCCCAACGACATACAGCGCCAGCCGCCGTTGCAGCGCCTGCTGCGCGCGACGCTGTCGCCCGTCGGCATGCTCGCCGTCGCGGCGGCGCTCGCGGCGGGCGTCGCCGTGACGGACCGGATCGAACACCCGGCGTCCGGCGCGCAGCCGGTCAGCCGCGCGCAGCTAGACGAATGGCGCGCGATGGTCGAACAAGCGACCGAGCCGAATGCGCTCGGCCGACTTCGCGCGCTCGCGCAGCACGGCTCGCCCGACGCGCAGTCGGCGCTCGGCCTCGCGCTCGTCGGCTCGCGCGATCCCGCACTGCGCGACGAAGGGATGCGCTGGCTCGAAACGGCCGCACAAGCAACGCCGGTCAACGGCGCGCCGTCGAGCGCCGGCGTGCGCGACGCGCGCCTCGCGCTCGGCAAGGCACGGCTGCTCGGCACGGGCGGCGCCGCGCGCGACTATCCGCGCGCGCTCGCGATGCTGCGCCCGCTCGCCGCCGCCGGCGATCCGAACGCCGCGTACTACGTCGGCCTCATCTACCGCAGCGGCTACGGCACGCCCGTCGATCCCGCCGAGGCGGCCCGCTGGTTCGAGCTCGCCGCGCGGCACGACATCCCGGCCGCGCAATTCATGCTCGCGAATGCGTACCGCGACGGCAGCGGCGTGCGCCGCGACGAAGCGCGCGCGCTCGCGCTGTATCGGCAGGCCGCCGAACGCGAGCTGCCGGAAGCGGTGCAGACGCTCGCCATCGCGTACCGCAACGGCGAACTCGGGCTGCCGCGCGATCCCGACGCGTTCCACGCGCAATGGATCGAGGCTGCGCACGCGCTCAAGCATCCGGCGCTCGCGCCCTGAGCAAACAGCGGCGGTGAGCGGCGCGGGGGTGAGCGGCGCGACGGCGACGGCGCGTCGAAGCTTGCCGTCGCGCAAATGCGCGCACCGCCGCGAAAACGCGCACACAGGCTTCGCGTCGCCTCCCGACACCCCGCGACGACGCCGTGCCGAAACACATGCCATCGCGCACCGCCACACGAATGCCGGACAGAAAAACGAAGCAATCGGCAATTTCAACAAGAGGCGTGCGCAACGCGCGTGTACCAATACGTGTTGCGGCCGGACCGCGCGGTTCGGCCGTGCTTGCCGTCCGGCAAGCAACCCCGTTTCACGCGACGCCCTCATTCGACACGACACCCATGACCGTCTGTTTTTCCGACTTCTTGCCGAGCATCCGCTCGGCTCCGGCGCCCTCCCCGCACGACGGCGCGACCGACGCGCTGCTCGCGGAGCTCGCACAACGGCTGGGACTGCGCAGCCTGCATTTCGACGCGCACGGCCATTGCCGCCTGCTGATCGACGAATCGCTGCCGATCCTGCTGCGCCGCAGCGGCGCACAGCTCGTCGTCATGGGGCGCATCGACTGGCCGCTGCCCGCATCGGCGAGCGAAGACACGCTGCGTCTGTTGCTGCATGCGGCGCTCAATCCGCTCGTCGGCGCGCAGCCGGGCATCGGCTGGCATGAGGAACTGGGGCTCGTCGCGTACCGGGCCGAGCCGGCATTGGAGCTGACGGCCGAAGCGCTCGCGCACCGGTTGTCCGATTTCATCGTCTGGGTAAAGGCGTTTCCCGCGGCGCTGCGCGAAGCCGCGCACGTGGCGCGATACGAAAAGAGGGTAATGCATGATCGAGCTTGAGCATCTTGCCGCAACGGCAGGCGCATCGCCGAATGCGCAGCAGGACGTCCGACACGAAGGGACATTGAAGGTCCGCGGGTACGAACACCGTGTCGACGCGGCCCCGCAGCGGCTGCCGCACACGCATCCGCAACGTGCGGGCGTCAGCCGCTTCTTCGAAGGCGCGAGCCGGGTCTTCGGGAGCGACGGCGCGACGCCTGCCGTCCGCCACGCACCGCCCCCGCCGCCCGCGCCCGGCGCGCGGATATTGCCTCCGCCGCCTGGCGCATTGTCGCCTCCACCACCCGGCGCACGGCCGCTACCGCCGCTGCCGCCTGCCGCCCGCCCGGCTCCCGTGACGGCAGCGGCGCCGCGCACGTCGACGCAGCCGTTTCAGCCGACCGAGCTCAAGCCGTTCGTGAACGAGAACACGCAGTTGTCGCCGCGCTGGTCGGTGAAGGACTATGTCGACGTCGACAAGCTGAGCGCGGGCATCGCGGCAGTGCTCGGCATTGCGCCGCCGCGCATGGACATCGCCGAGACGACGATGAAAGGGCTGTCGAACGTGATGAGCATTCCGTATTACGCCGACGAACCGACGCTCAATCCGATCGCGTGGACGTCGCCCGAAGGCCGGATCTACATGGCGACCGATGCGCCCGAATATTCGGCGGGCGGCGTGCTCGACGCGGCGAAAATCCGGTCGACGATCGTGCACGAGAGCGTGCATGCGGCTTCGCACGATCACACGGGCTTTCAGCAGACGACGAAGGAAGCCGGCATCAATTCGAACTGGAACTACGACGAGTTCGCCACCGACTATTTCGCGCACAAGGTTTATCAGCAGCTCTATCCGGACGCCGACTACAAGACGAACTACTTCACGACGGATCTCGGCGGACAGCCGAAAGTCTGGGGCGGCAACCTGATCGCGTTCATGGCCCAGTCGGGGCACATGCGCGAGGCCGACATCACGTCGGCCTACGCGAACGGCGACGGCTCGCTCGCGCTGCTCGAAGGCGAGAAGCTCGATGCGTGGAAGCAGTACGCGAAGACGGGGCGCGCGATGGTGCTGCAGAAGCACGTTCAATAAGTCGGGCGCTTCGCGCGGCGGTGCCGGGCCGTCCATCGGCGGATGGGCGGCCCGGCATCTTCGGCCGGCGATTCTCTGGATTCGGCGTCGCCGCGCATGGCGATCGCTGACTTCGTCGGCAATACCGGGTCGACGCATTTTGTTGGGCTGCTTTTGGGGCTTTTGGGGCTTTTGGGGCTTTTGGGGCTTTTGGGGCTTTTGGGGCTTTTGCGGCGTTTGCGGCGTTTGCGGCGTTTGCGGCGTTTGCGGCGTTTGCGGCATTTGCGGCAAATCGCTCCGACATGCGCCCGCCAGGCGCACGATTCGAATCGCCGAACTCACCCCCAAGCGCAATCGCCGAGCTGCGACGCCTTGTACGCGATGCAACAGGAACAGGGTCCAAGCCTCCTGCGCTGGATCGGCGTCGCGCGAACGCATGTCGACAGGAACCGGTCCCGGCACGCTCGCGCATCGCACCGTCCCGGTTTCTCCGCCCCGCGCCACGGCGAACACATCCCGCATCGGCGTGCGGACACGTCACGCACGTACCGCACGAGCACCTCGCTCGCTCGCGTGAAGCGGCCACCGCGCCGACGCCGCGTGATGAACCGCCGGGCGACCATTACAATCGATCGGTGCGCATTCCCACCGACGAATGCTCGCGCATCCCAGCACGACACCCAACGCCCGATGCATGCCCAATCGGCGATCACGCCCGCGATGCCCCATCGATGACCACTTCGAAGCGATCGAGTGCGCCGGCCACTACAATTTGAGTCTTTCGCGCTCTGTGGCGACGGTTCGCCCACGCGACGTGCGCAATCGTCTGTCGTCTGTCGTCTGTCGTCTGTCGTCTGTCGTCGGTCGTCGGTCGTCGGTCGTCGGTCGTCGGTCGTCGGTCGTCGGTCGCCGGTCGCCGGTCGCCGGTCGCCGGTCGTCGGTCGCCGGTCGCCGGTCGCCGGTCGCCGGTCGTCGGTCGCCGGTCGTCCATCATCCGTCGGTCGTCATCCATCGGTCGTCATCCGTCGGTCGCCGACCCCACAGTCCCGCGATTTGTCGCCCCGGCGCGATCCGCCGCACGCGCCGAGCATTCGAGCACAACGCGCCGCCGGCCCGGCAATCGCACGTCGCCGGACGACGCGGCTATGATGGGCGAATCGCCGACGAACGCATGAAGGAACGCGATCCGCAATCCCCCGTCAAGCGACGGGACAATCGAACTTTACGCTGGCAACCGCCGACCAGTTCCGCAACAATACGCGCCATGAATGTCGCCACCCTCCCTTCAACGCCCGCGAACGACGGGCCGCGCATCGATCGCGCACGCGTCGATGCGCGCCTTGTTCCCGCAGCCCGCGAATGGTCGATCGAGATCGTCGACACGACGGGTTCGACCAACGCGGACCTCGCCGCGCACCTGAAGACGCTGCCTCGCAACCGCGACGCGCTCGCCGCGCCGATCGCGCGCGCCGCGTACGAGCAGACGGCCGGACGCGGCCGGCAAGGCCGCCCGTGGTTCGCCAGGCCGGGCGACGCGCTGCTTTGCTCGGTCGCGTGCGTGTTGCCGCGCCCGGTCGGCGAGCTCGCGGGCCTAAGCCTCGCCGTCGGCGTCGCGCTCGCCGAAGCGCTTGCCGAGACGGAAGAAGCGCCGCTTGCGGGCCAACGCGCGGACGCGGCTGCCGACGCCCATCGCATCGCGCTCAAATGGCCGAACGATCTGCTCGTCGCGACGACGCGCGACGGCGAAACCGCGATCGCCGGCAAGCTCGCCGGCATCCTGATCGAAACCGTCTGGAACACGAACGATGCGACCGCGGTCGTGATCGGCTTCGGCGTCAACGTGCGCACGGCCGACGCCGCCGCGGCCGAAGTCGACGCGCTGCGCGAGCGCGACGCGACGCTCGCGAGCGGCCTGCCGCCCGTCGCGCTATCCGCCGTTCGGCCCGGCGCGAATCTCACCGACGCGTTCGCCGCCGCGCTGAACGCGCTCGCCGTCGCGCTGCCCGCGTTCGCAGCGGAGGGCCTCGCCCCGTTCGCCGCGCGCTGGAACGCGCGGCACGCGTACGCGGGCCGCGACGTCGTGCTGCTCGAACGCGGCGCGGAGATCGTGCGCGGCATCGCCGCCGGAATCGACGCGACCGGCCAGTTGCTGCTCGACACGCCCGCCGGCCGGCAAGCGATCGCGGCGGGCGACGTGTCGCTGCGCGCGCCGGGAGCCGTCCGATGAGCGGCTTGTGCTTGCTGATCGACGCGGGCAACAGCCGCATCAAATGGGCGCTCGCGGACACCGAACGCCATTTCGTCTCGATCGGCGCGTTCGAGCACGCGGACGACGCGCCGGACTGGTCGACGCTGCCCGCGCCGCGCGGCGCATGGATCTCGAACGTCGCGGGCGACGCGGCAGCCGCACGCATCGACGCGCTGATCGACGCGCACTGGCCCGCGCTGCCGCGCACCGTCGTGCGCGCGAGCGCCGCGCAGTGCGGCGTGACGAACGGCTACACGGAGCCGGCGCGCCTCGGCAGCGACCGCTGGGCAGGCATCATCGGCGCGCATGCGGCGTTTCCGGATGAGCATCTGCTGATCGCGACGTTCGGCACCGCGACGACGCTCGAAGCGCTGCGCGCCGACGGCCATTTCGCGGGCGGGCTGATCGCGCCCGGCTGGGCGCTGATGATGCGCTCGCTCGGCATGCACACCGCGCAGTTGCCGACGGTGTCGATCGACGCGGCGACGAGCCTGCTCGACGAGCTCGCCGCGAACGACGCGCACGCGCCGTTCGCGATCGACACGCCGCACGCGCTGTCCGCCGGCTGCCTGCAGGCGCAGGCGGGGCTCATCGAGCGCGCATGGCGCGATCTGGAGAAGACATGGAAGGCGCCCGTGCGGCTCGTGCTGTCGGGCGGCGCGGCGGACGCGATCGTGCGCGCGCTGACCATCCCGCACACGCGGCACGATACGCTCGTGCTGACGGGCCTCGCGCTGATCGCGCATTCGGCGTGACGCGCGCCGCGCGAGCGCGCGGCCCGCACGGCTTCGGCGCACGAAGCGGCGCATCGCCGCCATGCGCGGCGGATTGACGGTAACGGAACGATTCTCGGGAGTATCGACGATGCTGCGCTGGCTGATCTCTATTCTCTTTCTCGCCAACATGCTCGCGTTCGTCGTGGTACGCGGCCTGTTCGGCCCGATGCCTGCCGCGGGCTCGCGCGAGCCGGGTCACGCGCTGCTGCAGGTGCGGCCGGATGCGCTGCGCGTGACGCCCGTGTCCGAGGCGATGGATCAGCCGACCGTCGGCGGGCCGATCATGTCGCCGCCGCTCGATACCGCACCGCTGAACGCGCCCGGCTCGGTGCCCGGCTCGGCCGCCGGCGCCACGCCGGGTTCGCCGGCACCCGCATCGGCGTCCTCGGCGACGCCCGCCGCGGCCGCGACGCCCGCGTCGGCGCAAACCCCTTCGAACGCCTCCGCCGCGCAATGACGCAGCGGCGCGCCGCAGCCGCGACGGCAGCCGCGCATGCCTTCGCTCAGTTCGACGGCGACCGCACTTTCTTCAGCAGCGCCGTCGTCGAGCGATCGTGCTCGAACGGAATCGCGAGCGCCCGCCCACCCCAGCCGCGCACGAGCGCCGATTCGGGCAGCGCGTCCATGTCGTAATCGCCGCCCTTCACGAGGATGTCGGGACGCACCGCGTCGATCAGCGAAACCGGCGTCTTTTCGTCGAAGCCGACGACCCAATCGACGCATTCGAGCGCGGCGAGAAGCGCCATCCGGTCCTCCTGGACGTTGATCGGCCGATCGTCGCCCTTGCCGAGCATGCGCACCGACGCATCGCTGTTCACGCCGACGACGAGACATGCGCCGAGCGCCTTCGCATCGGCGAGATAGGTGACGTGGCCGCGATGCAGGATGTCGAACACGCCGTTCGTAAACACGACGGGCGCGGGCAGCGACGCGCGCAATGCGACGAGCGCGTCGCGGGTGATCAGCTTGCGTTCAAACGAAGCGGGCATGGTGCGAAAACTCGTTGGGCGGGATGATCGGAAAACAATGTCGAGCATCGCGCTCGACGCGCGCCGGCTGCGACGCGAAGCAGCAAAAGAAAAGCCCGCCGGGCCTGCGAGCGGGCTTTTCGCGCGATGCGGCGCCGCGTGCTGCGCGCGTTACGCGGGCTGCGTGGCGGCCGAGCCGCTTCCCGCCTGCAGGCGCACCGTCACTTCCTTCCGATAGCGGTTCAGTTCCTGCGCGGTCGCGAACGTGCGCTCGAACAGCACCGACAGGTTGTGCAGGATCCGGTCGACAACCTTCTTTTCCCACTCGCCGTCGAACAGGATCTGCTCGTCGAGCCAGCGTTCGAGCCATTCCGGATCGGGCAGGCGCGATTGCACGGTGTCGCGCGGAAACAGCGCCTGGTTCACATGCAGGTTCGTCGGGTGCAGCGGCTTCTCGGTGCGGCGCGCCGACGCCATCAGCACGCCGATCTTCGAGAACGCCGCGCGCGCGACGTCGCCGAAATTGTTGAGCGCCTTCTTCATGTAACGCAGGTACGCGCCGCCATGACGCGCCTCGTCGCGCGAGATCGTTTCGTAGATGTGCTTGATGACGGGCTCGGTATGCCACTCGGCCGCACGGCGATACCAGTGGTTCAGGCGAATCTCGCCGCAGAAGTGCAGCATCAGCGTCTCGAGCGGCGGCGCAGGATCGAACTCGAAGCGCACCGCATGCAGTTCCTCTTCGGTCGGCATCAGCTCCGGCCGGAAGCGGCGCAGGTATTCCATCAGCACGAGCGAGTGCTTCTGCTCCTCGAAGAACCAGACGCTCATGAACGCGGAGAAGTCGCTGTCGTGATGATTGTCGCGCAGGAACATCTCCGTCGCGGGCAGCGCCGACCACTCGGTGATCGCGTTCATCTTGATCGTCCTCGCCTGCTCGTCGGTCAGGAGCGACGCGTCGAACTTGTCCCACGGAATGTCCTTCTCCATGTCCCAGCGGACGGCTTCGAGCGACTTGTAAAGTTCCGGATAAAGCATGGTGTTCATGGTCCCACCCCTGTTCTGCGCAATGCGACAACTTAAACGAGACTGTTGCGGCAAACCGGCCCAGTACGGGCGTTTTCGCAACCAAGTCGATAATTTTACGCGCTAATCCGGGCCCGGACGCAGGTTTCGCGCCGGACGCCGGGCGGCCGCGCTACCACCGTGGGGCAGGCCGCACTCAGCGCTCCCGACGAGATCGAAAGCCGCGTCGCGCATGCCTGAAAGGCGCCGGCGCACCGCCGGCTTCGTTGCCGGGCCCCGCGCGCGCCTTGCAGAACGGCTGCGCTCGAGCGGCCCGAAATGATGTATTCGGCGGCGGCCATGATAGCACGCGACTATGACCGTTCCGAGACGGCGGCGTGCGCCGGGACCGCGCCCATGCGGCAAAGCGTCGCAGCGAAAGCATTCTGTCAGCGTGGCGAAAACGCAACCCAAGCTGCGGATGCGGCGGCCGAATGCGTGTCGCCGTCCGAACCGGTCGGAACGGACTGCATCGTCACGCGGCCGTCAGTGCCGCGCCGCCCGGCCGGACGCGTCCGACAAGCTCGACACGCTCCACATGCCGCTGTCCGACGTGTCGTCGCCCGCGCCCGCGATGCTCGCGCTCGCTTCGAGGCCGGCGCCCGGGCCGTGCTCGGCCTGCGCGCCGCTGCGCTCGGCGGACGCGATCCACTGCGCGAGCCGCTCGCGCTGCCCGTGCGCGTCGCGGTAGCCGAGCTCGACGAGTTCGCGCGTGAATTCGGCCTCGAACAGCAGATAGCTCGCGAAAGACGCACCCGCCGGCTTGTTGCCGCCCACCGCGCCGAGCAGCCCGCGCACCGTGAGCGGCAACCGCTTCAGATGCTTCGACGCGATGAGCTCGATCCGCTCGGACGGCGCGATCGCGAGCACGTCGACATGCCGCCAGCCGCTCGTCGGCTCGACGTAGGCGGGCAGGTGCTCGATCATCCGGTTCACGTGGTCGATCCGCTCGATGTCGGCGCCGATCGAATCGAGGAACACGCTCGCGAGCACCTGCTGGCCAATCTGCGCGAGCGACGGATAGCCGCGCCCGTTGCCGTTCGCGGCGGGCACCTCGGGCCGCGGGTCCGCGGCGCCGACGACGACGATCCGATCGCTGCCGAAATGGATCGCCGGCGACAGCGGCGCGATCTGCCGGATCGAGCCGTCGCCGAAATATTCGATCTGGCCGTCGAGCACGAGCGGCACCGCGGGAAACACGAACGGGATCGCCGACGACGCGAGCAGATGCCCGGCCGACAGGTCGACCATCCGCGCGGTGCGCTCCGCGCGCCGCCACGCCTGGATCGGTTCGCTTGCCTGATAGAACGTCAGATGCCGGCCGCTCGAATAGCTGAGCGCAGTCACCGACAGCGCATGCAGCTTGCGCGCCTCGAGCATCAGCTCGATCCGGTGGAAGTCGAGTTCGCGCCGCAGCAGGTACGCGAGCGGCGCGTTGTCGAGCAGCCCGCGCGGCGAACGGCGCGCCGCCCAGCCGATGCTCATCGCCGCGAGCCAGCGCGCGCCCGCGGCGGCGATGCCGAGCCAGTCGGTCCGATAAACGTGGTCGGCGCGCAGTTGCTCCCAGAAATCGAGGAGACGCCGCACGCCGTATTCGAAGTCGTCGGCGTGACTCGCGAGCGACGTCGCGTTGATCGCGCCCGCCGACGAACCGCAGATCACAGTGAACGGCGACGTGCGCCGCTTCGGATCGACGTCGTGCGCGATCTCGGCAAGCCGCTTCAGCACGCCGACCTGATACGCGGCGCGCGCGCCGCCCCCCATCATCACGAGCGCGAGCCGCATGTCTGCCTCAGCGTGTCCTCATCGGCGGCGCGCGCGTCACGTGCCGCGCTTCGCCGTCCTCTTCGCGGCGGCGGACTTCGCGCCGTCGGCCGCGCTTGACGGGCTCGACGCGCTCGATGCACGCTCGGCCGCCGAACCGCTCGCGCGCGGCGAAGCCGCACGGCGCGTGGCCGGCTTCTTCGCGGCGGACGGCTTCTTCGCCGCCTCGTCGCCCGGCGCATCCGCGCCGGCGGGCGGCGTCATGCCCGGCTGCGTCATCGCGAAGCGCGCGAGCTGGTCGAACTGCGATTGCAGCAGATTCCACCAGCCCGCCGGATCGAACGCGTCGGCGCCTGGCGCCGCTGGCGGCGGCTCGGCGCCGCTGGCGTCGGCGGCCGCGCTCGCGGACGCACCGGCGCGCGCGCGCGCATCGTCTTCGCGCGACGACGCGAGCGCGGCGGAAGAGGATTCACCGTGCGCCGAGTCGTCGGGCGACAGCGCGGCTTCAGCCGCGGCCATCGACGTCTGCGCGAACGCGCCGAACGCGCGCAGCGTCGCGAGCGTCGCGCGCTGCACCTCGAGCGCCTGGATCGCGGACTGCAGCATGCCGAGGTTGAGCTTCAGCCACTGCTCGACCGCGCGCAGATCGGTGATCCGCTTGTCGAGCTCCTCGACGCTCGCGAGCGGCGCCATCAAATCCGACATCGCCGACAGCGACGGCGGCAGTCCTTGCGACGTGCCGGGAAACCCGCCCATTCCGCCAAACGGCGTGAGACGCATCATGTCCCACATCTTGTCGAGGAAGCCGGCGGGCTGAAAGCCGCCGAAGCCGGAAAACGGATTGGAGCCGTTGGTGTCGGTCATCGTCGATTCCTTCGAAACGAATGAAGCGGGTCACGGGGAAACGCCGCGCGGCGGCGTCCATGGTCGATCATAGCGCGCGCCGCGCTCACGGCGGCGCGTCGCCCGTGAAATCCGGCGTGCGGCGCTCGCGCAGCGAGCGAATCCCTTCGCGCACGTCCGGCCCGGAAAACCCCATGAATTCGAGTGCGAGCGACGCGTCGAACGTCGGCCCCGCGAGCCGCAGCCAGTTGTTGAGCGCGTACTTGGTCCAGCGGATCGCGCTTTGCGAGCCGCGCGCGAGCCGCTCGGCGAGCTCGTACGCCTTCGGCAGCAGATCGTGATCGTCGACCGCGAGCGACACGAGCCCGATGCGCTCGGCTTCGTCGCCGCTCACGGGCTCGCAGAGCAGCAGGTGGTATTTCGCCTTCGCCATCCCGCACAGAAGCGGCCAGACGATCGCCGCATGATCGCCCGCGGCGACGCCGAGGCGCGTGTGGCCGTCGATGATCCGCGCGCTCTTCGCGGCGATCGACACATCGGCGAGCAGCCCCGCGACGAGCCCCGCGCCGACGGCGGGCCCGTGCATCGCCGACACGATCGGCTTGCCGCAGTTGATCACGTTGTAGACGAGATCGCGCGCCTCGCGCCAGACGCGCTCGCGCACCGCGTGGTCATCGGCCATCCGCTCGACGAGCGCGAGATCGCCGCCCGCCGAGAAGCCCTTGCCTTCGCCGCGAATCACCGCGACGCGCGCGTGCGGATCGCGATCGACGTCGCGCCAGATGTCGGCGAGCTCGCGATGCATTGCTTCGCTCGCGACCGCGAGACCGCTGCGGTTCGCGCCTTCGCCGCTCATCACGATTTCGAGGACGCCGTGCGGCTGGCGTCGGATGCGCAGCGCTTCGTAGCCGGCATAGAGGGCGAGATCGGACATGCTGGACCTTCCTTCGATTGGGGGTGAGCGGTCGGGAGGCTTTCTGTCTCTCGGTTCAGTGTAGCGAAGCCCGTTCGGACGGGCATCGGGCGAAACCCGGCGCGGAATCGGAAATCGGCGGCGGGGCGCCTCGGAGCGAGTTTCTCATGTGTCGGCGGATAGTATCGTCGTGGCGACGCCCCCACCACGGCAAATACGCGTTGTTCTCGCCGCGCGCGCGGGAACCCGTCTTTGTCCGGCTCGATCGGCGTGAGCTTCGCAGGCGGCGCGACGACGACCGCCATCGGATGATCGGCATTCGCCGCGCCCGCCGCCAGTACGCTGCCGCCCAGGCTTCCGGCGCTGCGCGCGGGATCCGCGCCGCCATGGAATTCTGCGGCCCGGCAACATCGCAGCGGCTGCAGCCCGACAACCTGCTGTCGGCGGTCACGGTCGCGCGAACGCTCGGCAATGTCCGGCATGTCGGGCCGAAATCGACAAGGAAACGAGCCTCCCCCTATCGATCCAACGGCGCCACCGCCTGCTCGATCGCCCCGAAGATCGACTTGCCCGACTCGTCGAACATCTCGATCTTCACCTTGTCGCCGTAACGCATGAACTCGGTCTGCGGCGCGCCGTGCTCGATCGTCTCGAGGCAGCGTTTCTCGGCGATGCAGCAGTAGCCGCGCTTCGCGTCCTGGTTCGACACCGTGCCCGAGCCGACGATCGAGCCCGCGCGCACGTTGCGCGTCTTCGCCGCGTGCGCGATCAGTTGCCCGAAGTGAAACACCATATCGACGCCCGCGTCCGGCTGGCCGACCTTCTTGCCGTTCCAGTGGACGATCATCGGACGGTGCACGCGGCCGTCGCGCCAGTGCTCGCCGAGCTCGTCCGGCGTCACGGCGACCGGCGCGAACGCGCACGCCGGCTTGCTCTGAAAAAAGCCGAAGCCCTTCGCGAGCTCGGCGGCAATCAGATTGCGCAGCGACACGTCGTTGACGAGCGTGACGAGGCGCACGGCCTTCAGCGCTTCGTCGGGCGCCGCGCCCATCGGCACGTCGGCCGTGATCACCGCGACTTCAGCCTCGAAATCGATGCCCCACTCCTCCGACGCGCAGACGATGTCGTCGCGCGGCCCGAGGAAGTCGTCGCTGCCGCCCTGGTAGATCAGCGGATCGGTCCAGCACTCCGGCGGCATCTCCGCGCCGCGCGCGCGGCGCACGAGCTCGACGTGGGTCACGTAAGCGGAGCCGTCCGCCCATTGGAACGCGCGCGGCAGCGGCGCCATGCAGTCGGCGGGCTCGAACGGGAACGCATTCCGCGCGCGGCCCTGGTTCAGCGCGTCGTACAGGTCGCACAGCTGCGGCGCATAGAACGCCCAGTCGTCGAGCACGCGCTGCAGCGTCGGCGCGATCGCGTCGGCGATCGCCGCCGTGTGCAGATCGCGGGATACGACGATCAGCTGACCATCGCGCGTGCCGTCCTTGAGCGAAGCAAGTTTCATAGAGAATTGAGCCGTTGTAGTGACGATGGAAGGAATCTATTTTACGATGGTGAATCCGCTCGGCGGCGTGCGCCGCAAGCCGTGCGGACGTTCCGTTCTCTTTCTTCCCGCCACGCCGTGAACAAGTCCGCCTCAAACGCTCCCGACGACGATCTCGCCGACGACAACGACACCGCCGAGGAAAAGGTCCGCTCGGGCATCCAGTCGATCGAGGTCGGCTTTCGCCTCCTCGACGTGCTGACGAGCGAGCCGCGCGCAATGATGCTGCGCGACCTCGCACAACGTGCGGAGATGAGCCCGGCGAAGGCGCACCGGTATCTCGTGAGCTTCCAGCGGCTCGGGCTCGTCTCGCAGGATCCGGTGTCGGGCCGCTACGAGCTCGGCGGCTTCGCGCTGCAGATGGGCCTCGCGCGGCTGGCGCGCGTCGACGGCGTGAAGCTCGCGCGGATCGCGCTGACCGCGCTGCGCGATCAGCTCGACCAGACAGTCGGCATCGCCGTATGGGGCAACCAGGGGCCGACGATCGTCCACTGGATGGAGTCGAGCCATCCGGCGAAGGCGTCGCTCAAGCTCGGCGACGTGATGCCGCTCCTCGGCTCGGCGACGGGCCTCGTGTTCGCCGCGTATCTGCCCCGCAGCAAGACGGCCGCGATGATCGAGCGTGAGCTCGCCGACACGCGGCGCGCGACGCACTACACAGGGCCGCGCACGCTCGCCGAAGTCGATGCCGTGCTCGCCGACGTGCGCGCGCATCGCGCGGCGCGCGTCGAAGGGATGCTGCTGCCGACGATCAACGCGTTCGGCATGCCCGTGTTCGACGCGGTCGGCGATCTCGCGCTCGCGATCATCGCGCTCGGCCACGAAGGCGCATTCGAGCTCCGCTGGGACGGAGAGATCGACGTCGCGCTGCGTGCATGCGCACGGAAGCTGTCGTACGAGCTTGGGTATAGTGAAGGGGCGCGCGACGCCTGACCGGCGCCGCCGCATCCCGGCCGCGCGACTCGCGCGCGCCCCGTTTCGTCGCTGTCGTCGCCGTTCGAGATGTTCGCCCGCCCTTGATGCCGCCGTCGTCCACCGTTTCGCCGAATCCGCGCATCGCGCCGCACCGCGTGCGGCGCGCGATACTCGCCTTCGCACTCGTGCTCGTGCTGCACTGGCTCGCCGCGCTGTGGCTCGTGCGCTTTCGCGAGCCGTTCAAGCCGGTCGAGCCCGAGAATGTGCCGGTTCAGGTCGAATTGCTGAAGCCGCAGCAGATCGAGCGCGCGCCGGCGCCGGCCAAGCCCGCCGCCGCTCGGCCGCAGGCCACGCAAAAGCGCGCGGCGCCCGCTCCCGCGCCGCGCGCCCGCGCGCCGCATCGTTCGGAGCCCGTATTGAGCGCCGTCGAGTCTCCCATCGAATCGCCCGCCGCGGCACCCGCAGCCGAGCCCGCGAGCAGCGCGACGGCCGGCGCGGCCGACAGCGCATCGGGCAGCGCGGCAAGCGCCGCGTCGGGCGCCGGCGCAACCACGCAGCCCGGTGCAGGATCGAAGGGCGAAGCGTCGCCCGGCGTGAAGTTCGCGCTGCCGCCGTCCGGCGAGCTGCAATACGACACGTTCTACAACGGCATGCAAAACATGCCGGGCACGATCCACTGGCAGACCGACGGCAGCCGCTATTCGCTGTACGTGTCGATGCCGATGCCGTTCGTCGGCCCGTACACGTACGAGAGCCGCGGCCGCGTCGACGCGTTCGGCATCGCGCCGGAGCGCTACGTCGAGACGCGCGGCAAGCGGCCGCCCGACTTCGCGATCTTCAATCGCGAGACGAAGCAAATCGTGTTCACGAGCACGCCGAATTCGGTCGCGCTGCCGGACGGCGCGCAGGACCGCTTCAGCATGCTGATGCAGCTCGCGGGCCTCGTCGGCGGCGATCCCGATGCATATCGACCCGGCGTCACGCGCGAGTTCTTCGTCGTCGATCGCGACAGCGGCGAAACCTGGCCGATCACGACGATCGGCGACGAGACGATCTCGACGAGCGCGGGCTCGCTCGATGCCAGACATTTCATGCGCCTGCCGCGCCGCGCGGGCGACACGCGCCGCATCGACATCTGGCTCGCGCCGTCGCTCGGCTGGCTGCCCGTGCGGATGGTTCAGACGGAACCGAACGGCGCGCAGATCGAACTGCTCCTGCATCGCCGCGCGAGCACGCGCGGCGCGGCGAGCGAAAGTGCAGACACAAGCGCGGACGCACATGCGGGCTCAAGCGCAAACGCGGGCGGCGCACCGACATCGGCATCGGGCGCGCCGCTCGGCGCAGACAATTCGGTAAATTCGACCGAAGCGACGCCAGCCATTTCGCCGGCTGTTCACAAGCAGCAACAACCTTGACAATCTTTGACACCAAGTTTCGTCCACGGGTGGAGAATCGGAAACGTTTTAAGGTCATCGGCATCCAACCGATACGCCCAGTGTAAAAACGACCGGCGTGCAGCGCCAACCCCTTGAAACCGGTGCGGTCTGCCCCACTTACCGGGCAACGAGGCCGAAAGCCATAGCAAAGAGGAGTGCCGCCATGCAAATGATCTACAACAGCCCCAACTACTGCGTCGTCGAATTTCCGCCGCAGGACGGCCATCATGCGATGAACTCAGGTGGCTACGAAATCGTCGACAAGAACGCGCAGCGCGAAATCTTCATCGACGGCGAACTCGCCGCGCGCTTTCGCGAGCACGTGAAGCAATTGATCCAGGCCGAGCCGTCGCTCGACGAGGTGGACGAATTCCTCGGACAGTTCGATAGCCTGATGACGCAGCCCGTCGTCCTCCACTGACGTCGAGCGGCGGCGGCCGCTCGACGCGATCTGGCGCACTCCAACCCGCCCCCGCCCGGCTTGCCGCGCGGGGGCTTTGTTTGCCCGCGAGCGAACGCCTCACGTACGACGGAAGCAGCGGCTACAATGACGGCTTTCCGATTGCCGGTAATCCGCCATGCCCGAGCCTACGCCGATCGCGTCTTCCGCCAAATCCGCCGCCCTCGCCGCGTCGTATACGCGCGGCGCCGAGCTGCCGCAGTTGCTCCAGAAGCGCATCCTGATCCTCGACGGCGCGATGGGCACGATGATCCAGCGCTACAAGCTCGACGAAGCCGCGTATCGCGGCGAGCGCTTCAGGGATTTCCCGCGCGACGTGAAGGGCAACAACGAGCTGCTGTCGATCACGCAGCCGCGGATCATCCGCGAGATCCACGATCAGTACTTCGCCGCGGGCGCGGACATCGTCGAAACGAACACGTTCGGCGCGACGTCCGTCGCGCAGGCCGACTACGGGATGGAAGACCTCGTCGTCGAGATGAACGCCGAATCGGCGAAGCTCGCGCGCGAATCGGCCGCCCAATACACGACGCCGACCAAGCCGCGCTTCGTCGCGGGCGCGATCGGACCGACGCCGAAGACGGCCAGCATCTCGCCCGACGTCAACGATCCGGGCGCGCGCAACATCACGTTCGACGAGCTGCGCGACGCGTACTACGTGCAGGCGAAGGCGCTCCTCGACGGCGGCGTCGACCTGTTCCTCGTCGAGACGATCTTCGACACGCTGAACGCGAAGGCCGCGCTCTTCGCGCTCGATCAACTGTATGAAGACACCGGCGAACGCCTGCCGATCATGATCTCGGGCACCGTGACCGACGCGTCGGGCCGCATCCTGTCCGGCCAGACGGTCGAAGCATTCTGGAATTCGCTGCGCCATGCGAAGCCGCTCACGTTCGGCCTGAACTGCGCGTTGGGCGCGGCGCTGATGCGCCCGTACATCGCCGAGCTCGCGAAGCTGTGCGACACCTACGTGTCGTGCTACCCGAACGCGGGCCTGCCGAACCCGATGAGCGAAACCGGCTTCGACGAGACGCCCGACGTCACGTCCGGCCTCCTCATGGAATTCGCGCAGGCGGGCCTCGTGAACATCGCGGGCGGCTGCTGCGGCACGACGCCCGAACACATCGCGGCGATCGCGAAAGCGCTCGCCGAAGTCAAGCCGCGCCGCTGGCCGAACCAGTACAGCGAAGCCGCCTGACGCACGCACGAGCCGCCGCCTCCCCACTCCAACCCGAATACGCACCGCCATGACCGACCATACGATGCGCCTAGCCGGCCTCGAGCCGTTCAACGTCACGTCCGGGACACTCTTCATCAACGTCGGCGAACGCACCAACGTCACCGGCTCGAAGGCGTTCGCGCGGATGATCCTCAACGGCCAGTTCGACGAGGCGCTCGCCGTCGCGCGCCAGCAGGTCGAAAACGGCGCACAGGTGATCGACGTCAACATGGACGAGGCGATGCTCGATTCCAAGGCGGCGATGGAGCGCTTCATGAACCTGATCGCGTCGGAGCCGGACATCGCGCGCGTGCCGATCATGATCGACTCGTCGAAGTGGGACGTGATCGAGGCGGGCCTCAAGTGCGTGCAGGGCAAGGCGATCGTGAACTCGATCTCGCTGAAGGAAGGCGAGGAAGCGTTCCGCCACCACGCGAACCTGATCCGCCGCTACGGCGCGGCAGCCGTCGTGATGGCGTTCGACGAGACGGGCCAGGCCGATACCTACGAGCGCAAGACCGAGATCTGCAAGCGCTCGTATGAGTTTCTCGTGAACGAAGTCGGCTTCCCGCCGGAAGACATCATCTTCGATCCGAACATCTTCGCGGTCGCGACGGGCATCGAGGAGCACAACAACTACGCGGTCGACTTCATCGAGGCGACCCGCTGGATCAAGCAGAACCTGCCGTACGCGAAGGTGAGCGGCGGCGTGTCGAACGTGTCGTTCTCGTTCCGCGGCAACGATCCGGTGCGCGAGGCGATCCACACCGTGTTCCTCTACCACGCGATCCAGGCGGGGATGGACATGGGCATCGTCAACGCGGGCCAGCTCGGCGTGTATGCCGATCTGGACGCGGAGCTGCGCGAGCGCGTCGAGGACGTGATCCTGAACCGCCGCGCGGATTCGACCGACCGCCTGCTCGAAGTCGCCGACAAGTTCAAGACGGGCGCGGCGAAGAAGGAAGAGAACCTCGAGTGGCGCAACCAGCCGGTCGAGAAGCGCCTCGCGCACGCACTCGTGCTCGGCATCACGAACTTCATCGTCGAGGACACCGAGGAGGCGCGCGCGAAGATTGCTGCGGCCGGCGGCCGCCCGATCAACGTGATCGAAGGCCCGCTGATGGACGGCATGAACATCGTCGGCGACCTGTTCGGCCAGGGCAAGATGTTCCTGCCGCAGGTCGTGAAGTCCGCGCGCGTGATGAAGCAGGCGGTCGCGCACCTGATCCCGTTCATCGAGGAAGAGAAGCGCCTGCTCGCGGAAGCGGGCGGCGACGTGCGCGCGAAGGGCAAGATCGTCATCGCGACCGTGAAGGGCGACGTGCACGACATCGGCAAGAACATCGTGTCGGTCGTGCTCCAGTGCAACAACTTCGAAGTGGTCAACATGGGCGTGATGGTCCCGTGCAACGAGATCCTCGCGAAGGCGAAGGTCGAGGGCGCGGACATCATCGGGCTATCCGGCCTCATCACGCCGAGCCTCGAGGAGATGGCGTACGTCGCGTCGGAAATGCAGCGCGACGACTACTTCCGCGTGAAGAAGATTCCGCTGCTGATCGGCGGCGCGACGACGTCGCGCGTGCACACGGCCGTGAAGATCGCGCCGCACTATGAAGGCCCCGTCGTCTACGTGCCGGACGCGTCGCGTTCGGTGTCGGTCGCGTCGAGCCTGCTGTCGGATGAAGGCGCGACGAAGTACCTCGACGAGCTGAAGTCCGATTACGAACGCATCCGCCACCAGCACGCGAACAAGAAGGCGCTCCCGCTCGTCACGCTCGACGAGGCGCGCGCGAACAAGACGAAGATCGACTGGGCGCACTACGCGCCCGTCAAGCCGAAGTTCATCGGCCGGCGCGTGTTCAAGAACTACGACCTGAACGAGCTCGCGAACTACATCGACTGGGGCCCGTTCTTCCAGACCTGGGATCTCGCCGGCCCGTACCCGGCGATCCTGAACGACGAGATCGTCGGCGAATCGGCGCGGCGCGTGTTCTCCGACGCGAAATCGATGCTCGCGCGCCTGATCCAGGGCCGCTGGCTGACCGCGAACGGCGTGATCGCGCTGTTGCCCGCCAACACGGTGGGCGACGACGACATCGAGATCTACAAGGACGACACGCGCTCGGAAGTGCTGCTCACGTGGCGCAACCTGCGCCAGCAGAGCGTGCGCCCGGTGGTGGACGGCGTGATGCGGCCGAACCGGTCGCTCGCCGACTTCATCGCGCCGAAGGATTCGGGCGTCGCCGACTACATCGGGATGTTCGCGGTGACGGCCGGGATCGGCGTCGACGCGAAGGAAAAGCAGTACGAGGCGGATCACGACGACTACAGCGCGATCATGCTGAAGGCGCTCGCGGACCGCTTCGCCGAAGCGTTCGCCGAGGCGATGCACGCGCGCGTGCGCCGCGATCTGTGGGGCTACGCGGCGGGCGAGCAGCTCGACAACGACGCGCTGATCGCCGAGAAGTACGCGGGCGTCCGCCCGGCTCCCGGCTACCCGGCGTGCCCCGATCACCTCGTGAAGCGCGCAATGTTCGAAGCGCTCCATACAGACGAAATCGGGATGAGCATCACCGATTCGCTCGCGATGCTGCCTGCCGCGAGCGTGTCGGGCTTCTATCTCGCGCACCCGGACAGCACGTACTTCTCGGTCGGCAAGATCGGCCAGGACCAGCTCGATGATTACGCGCGCCGGATGGCGCTGTCGAAGGCGGACGCTGAGCGCGCGCTCGCGCCGCTGCTCTGACGGCCGCTACGGCCGCCGCGCGCGGCGGCGAGTCGCGGAGGCGGCGGCAGTGCGTCTCCATCTCCGCCTCCGCCGCGACCCGTTTCCGCCCTCGGCGCGCGCAAGCCTCATCGCGCCGCCGGCGGGCGGGCGGCCACGCCCCCCTCCGCGGCTCCCAAAAACGCAAAAAGCCCGCACGAGGCTGGCTTTCCGGGGGGCGGAGGGGCGGAGGGGCGGAGGGCCGGCGAACGGCGCTCAGAAGCCCCAGTGGATGTCGGCGTTCTGCGCCTTCGCTTCGCGCAGCATCACGAGGAACGGCGCGACGCGTTGCGCGAGGCTCGGCGCAACTTCGTGGTGCGGATGATCGGGTTCGTCTTCATGGAAGTGGCCCGCATGCTCGGCCCGCGCCTGCTTAGCCTGGTTGACGGCGCCTTCGAGCTTCGCGATCGCGTCGTCGAGCTCGTCGGACGTGATCACGCCGCGCTCGCCGAGCTGCTTGCCGACGACGCCGAGCACGTAGACTGCGAAATCCTTCAGCACATCCAGATCTTGTGCCGCCTTGCTTTTGAACGTAATCATGACAACTCCCTTTTCATCTTGGCGTGCTCGCCGTACGTCCGCGACGGACGCCCGACCAGCACGCTGAACAAACGTCGCGGGCGCTTGGCACCTTAGCGGCATATTAGCACCTGTTAAAATTCAGCGATCCCTGAAACGTGCGCCGTGCGGCGCGACGGCGGCCCGGCCCGGCGGGACCGCCGCCAACGATATCTTCGACCAGCATGCTGCCTGCTCAAAAACATACTCTCGAAACCCTGCTTGAAAATAGCGTGAAGCAGGTCGTCCAGGCGTCGAAAGGCGACGCCGACGCCGCATTCGTCCTCCCCGCGATCGCCCTCGAGCGCCCGAAGGTCGCCGCGCACGGCGACGTCGCGTGCAACGTCGCGCTACAGCTCGCGAAGCCGCTCGGCGCCAATCCGCGCCAGCTCGCCGAGAAAATCGTCGCCGCGCTGACCGCGCAGCCCGAAGCGGCGGCCCTCGTCGACGCGGCCGAGATCGCCGGCCCCGGCTTCATCAACCTGCGCTTGACGCCCGCGTCGAAGCAGGCGGTGATCGGCGCGGTGTTCGCCGAGGGCCGCGCGTTCGGCGCGTCCGACCGCGACCACGGCAAGCGCGTGCTGCTCGAATTCGTGTCCGCGAACCCGACGGGCCCGCTGCACGTCGGCCACGGCCGCCAGGCCGCGCTCGGCGACGCGCTCGCGAACGTGCTCGCGAGCCAGGGCTACGCGGTGCACCGCGAGTTCTACTACAACGACGCGGGCGTGCAGATCGGCAATCTCGCGATCTCGACGCAGGCGCGCGCCCGGGGCCTGAAGCCGGGCGACGCGGGCTGGCCCGAGGCCGCGTACAACGGCGAATACATCGCCGACATCGCGCGCGACTACCTGAACGGCGAGACCGTCGCCGCGAGCGACGGCGAGCCGGTGACGGGCAAGCGCGACGTCGAGGATCTCGAAGCGATCCGCAAGTTCGCGGTCACGTACCTGCGCCGCGAGCAGGACATGGACCTGAAGGCGTTCGGCGTGAAGTTCGACCAGTATTATCTGGAGTCGTCGCTCTACACGGAAGGCCGCGTCGAGAAGACGGTCGATGCGCTGATCGAGGCCGGCATGACCTACGAGCAGGAAGGCGCGCTGTGGCTGCGCACGACCGACGAAGGCGACGACAAGGATCGCGTGATGCGCAAGACGGACGGCACGTACACGTACTTCGTGCCGGACGTCGCGTACCACGTGACGAAGTGGGAGCGCGGCTTCACGAAGGTCATCAACATCCAGGGCTCGGATCACCACGGCACGATCGCGCGCGTGCGCGCGGGCCTGCAGGGGCTGCACATCGGGATTCCGAAGGGCTATCCCGACTACGTGCTGCACAAGATGGTGACGGTCATGCGCGAGGGCCAGGAAGTGAAGATCTCGAAGCGCGCGGGCAGCTACGTGACGGTGCGCGACCTGATCGAATGGTCGGGCGGCGCGACGCCGGGCTCGGAGGCGTCGCCGGACCTGCTCGACGAGGCGACGATCACGCGCGGCCGCGACGCGGTGCGCTTCTTCCTGATTTCCCGCAAGGCGGACACCGAATTCGTGTTCGACATCGATCTCGCGCTGAAACAGAACGACGAAAACCCGGTCTACTACGTGCAGTACGCGCATGCGCGGATCTGCTCGGTGCTCAGCGAGTGGAAGTCGCGCTACGGCGCGACCGACGCGCTCTTCGCGAACGCGGACCTGTCGCCGCTCGACAGCAAGCAGGCGATGGCCCTGATGCAGAAGCTCGCCGAGTACCCCGACGTGCTCGCGCACGCGGCGAGCGAGCTCGCGCCGCACGCGGTCGCGTTCTACCTGCGCGACCTCGCGAGCGAGTTTCACTCGTTCTACAATGCGGAGCGCGTGCTCGTCGACGAAGAAGCGCCGCGCACCGCGCGCGCCGCGCTCCTCGCGGCGACGCGCCAGGCGCTCGAAAACGGTCTCGCGATGCTGGGCGTGTCCGCGCCCAGCAAGATGTAAAGCCGAGGCCATCGGCCAAGCGCCGCGGTGCAGCGCGCCGCGGCTGTTTCACGAAATTTTTCGCAGGTGACTCAAGCAATGGCAAAACCACGCCGCACGTCGAAGCAATCGAAACAAGCCGGAGGAACATTTCTTGGTATCGTGCTGGGCCTCATCGTCGGCCTGGCCATCGCGGTAGTGGTGGCGCTCTATATCACCCGCGCGCCGTCGCCGTTCGTGTCGAAGGTCGCGCCGCCGTCCGACAACAACGCGAGCCAGCCGCAGCAGTTCGACCCGAACCGCGCGCTGCAGGGCAAGACGCCCGGCCAGCCGGTCACGCCGCAGGCCGCGCAGCCCGCGCCGCCCAACACGGCGCCCGGCCAGGCCGCGAACCCGAGCCAGCCGCCGCTCTTGCCCGAGCCGCAGATCGTCGAAGTGCCGTCGTCGAATAGCGGCAACGGCTCGACGAGCGCGTCGAACAATGCCGCGGACAACGGCGTCGCCGTCGCGCCGAAGCCCGCCGACATCACGCCGCCGCCCGCGAAGAAGCCGCAGACGGCCGCGAACGGCAGCTCGGCGCCGCACGTCGCGAACAACAACGCGCAGGCGAGCGCCGCGACGCCGCCGAAGACCGCGCAGGCGCCGAAGGGCGCGTCGTCGGCGACGACGGCCGCCGCGAAGCCGGCGCCGGGCGCCGACGCGAACACCGGCTACTTCCTGCAGGTGGGCGCGTACAAGACCGAGTCGGACGCCGAGCAGCAGCGCGCGCGCCTGGGCTTCCAGGGGTTCGAATCGAAGGTGTCGAAGCGCGACGTGAGCGGCGTCACCTACTTCCGCGTGCGGATCGGGCCGTTCTCGAAATTCGAGGACATGAACTCCGCGCGTCAGCGGTTGTCCGATGCGGGAGTCGATACCGCCGTGATCCGCTATACGAAGCAGTAAGCCGCGGCGTCGCCCGACATCCGCCCGACATCGTTACCCACGCAAACCGATTGAACGTTCGAACATGAAAAAACTGCTTAGCACGCTGTTCCTGTCCCTGAGCCTCGTCGCGGGTTTCGCGCAGGCGTCGCCCGCCGCGCCCGTGACCGGCAAGGACTTCGAAGTGATGAAGTCGCCGCAGCCGGTGTCCGCGCCGGCCGGCAAGGTCGAGGTGATCGAGTTCTTCTGGTACGGCTGCCCGCACTGCTACGAGTTCGAGCCGACGGTCGAGGCGTGGGTGAAGAAGCAAGGCGACAAGATCGCGTTCAAGCGCGTGCCGGTCGCGTTCCGCGACGATTTCATCCCGCACTCGAAGCTGTTCTATGCGCTGTCGGCGCTCGGCGTCTCCGAAAAGGTCACGCCCGCCGTGTTCAACGCGATCCACAAGGAGAAGAACTATCTGCTGACGCCGCAGGCGCAGGCCGACTTCCTCGCGACGCAAGGCGTCGACAAGAAGAAGTTCCTCGATGCGTACAACTCGTTCAGCGTGCAGGGCCAGGTGAAGCAATCGGCCGAGCTGCTGAAGAGCTACAACATCGACGGCGTGCCGACGATCGTCGTCCAGGGCAAGTACAAGACGGGCCCGGCGTACACGAACAGCCTGGAAGGCACCGCGCAAGTGCTTGACTACCTCGTCAAGCAAGTGCAGGACAAGAAGCTGTAACATCCCGCCCCGCGCCGGCATGAACGCCCCCCTCCCCCTCAAGGTCTTCATCACCGGCGCGTCCAGCGGCCTCGGCCTCGCGCTCGCCGCCGAATATGCGCGGCAGGGCGCGACGCTCGGCCTCGTCGCGCGGCGCGCGGATGCGCTCGCCGAATTCGCGCAACGCTTCTCCAAAGTCACGATCTCGATCTACCCGGCCGACGTGCGCGACGCCGACGCGCTCGCGCTCGCCGCGGCGCGCTTCGTCGCCGCGCACGGCTGTCCGGACGTCGTGATCGCGAACGCCGGCATCAGCAAGGGCGCGATCACGGGCGAAGGCGATCTCGCCGCGTTCCGCGAGATCATGGACGTCAACTACTACGGAATGGTCGCGACGTTCGAGCCGTTCATCGCGCCGATGACGGCCGCGCGGCGCGGCACGCTCGTCGGCGTCGCGAGTGTCGCCGGCGTGCGCGGGCTGCCGGGCTCGGGCGCGTACAGCGCGTCGAAGTCGGCGGCGATCAAGTATCTCGAGGCGCTCCGGGTCGAGCTGCGGCCCGCGCAGGTTGCAGTCGTGACGATCGCGCCCGGCTACATCCGCACGCCGATGACCGAGCACAACCCGTATCCGATGCCGTTCCTGATGGACGCGGACCGCTTCGCGAAGCGCGCGGCGCTCGCGATCGCGCAGAAGGCGGCGTTTCGCGTGATTCCCTGGCAGATGGGCGTCGTCGCGAAGCTGCTGCACGTGATGCCGCGATGGCTGTACGACCGCCTCTTCGAGAAAGCGCCACGCAAGCCGCGAGCGAAGGCGGGCTGAACGGGGCCGCGAGCGGCGTCTGCCGCTGTCGCCGGTTCGTCGTTAGCCGTTTTTCTCATTGCCGTTGAGCGGCGCTCGTTGCGCCGCGTCTCTCGTCTCTCGTCTCTCGTCTCTCGTCTCTCGTCTCTCGTCTCTCGTCTCTCGTCTCTCGTCTCTCGTCTCTCGTCTCTCGTCTCTCGTCTCTCGTCTCTCGTCTCTCGTCTCTCGTCTCTCGTTCGCTCGTCGGACGAACGTCTGCCGAACGGCGGCGTACCAAGAACAAGCTCGGCCGACAATCGCAACGAGCTTCGCGCCCCGCGGCCCGCGCCCCGTCGCCGACCAACGCTCGCACATCCCGCACTGCGCCTTCGCGTCCCGATCACGCCCCGTCACGCGCCCATCGGCGGCCGCGCATCAACGGCCGGATCGGCCGACAATCCCGCCTTCACGTCGCGCGTCGACGCATCGACGAGCACCTCGTCGCGCCCCGCCGCGAGCGCATCGAGCGTCTGCCTGACGATGTCCTCCGGACGGCTCTTCGGCACGCCCTGCGCATGCGCGACCATATCGGTGTCGATGTACGCGGAATGCAGCGCGACGACTCGCGTGCCCTGCTCGCGCAGTTCGTTGCGGATCGCGTTCGTCGCGGCCCACGCGGCGGCCTTCGAGATGCCATGCGCGCCGGTGTTCGGCAAACCGAGCCACGACAGCACCGACTGCACGTTGACGATCGCGCCGCCGCCGTTGTCGCGCAGCACCGGCGCGAACGCGCGCGCCATCGCGAGCATACCGAAGAAATTCGTGTCGAGCTGCGCCTACAGGCCGCCGCCGTCCGCATCCGCATCCGCGACCAGCGACCCCATCCGGAAGATGCCCGCGTTGTTGATGAGCAGATTGACGTCGCGCAGGTCCCGCGCGGCGGCGGCGACATCGGCGGCGCACATGACGTCGAGCCGCACCGGCGGCACGCCGGGCGTTGTCACGCGTGCCGGATCACGCGCGGCCGCGTAGATCTTCTTCGCGCCGGCGGCCTTCAGCACTTCGACGAACGCGCGCCCCAGACCGCGATTCGAGCCGGTCACCCATACGACAGCATCATCCAGTTTCATCTCGATGCTCGCCGACAAGACCACGGATTCGCAAGGCGTTGTCCGCTTGGGCTTGGGCTTGCGCAAGCGGACAACGCCGCATCCCGGACGAAGCCGCATGCGTCGAGATCGACGCACATGTCCCGCCGCTAAACCAATGCGTATGCATTTATTCGTCTGCCGAGACGGTGAAACATCGCCCCGATATGCCGCCGCCAATCGGCACGAAATCATGCATATGCATTTTGTACGTCATAGAATATTCGTTGCCGACGAACCCTTCAGAAGGACCCGCGATGAGCGATGCTCCGATGAGACTCCTGTGCCACTGCGGCACGTTGCGCCAGGCCACGCGCGCCATCACTTCGCTCTATGACGCGCATCTCGCGAAGCACGGCATCCGCGTCACGCAGTTCACGATCCTCGCGGCGCTGCACGGCTGCGGCACGCTGCCGACGGGCAAGCTCGCGACGCGCCTGCTGCTCGACCAGACCACGCTGAGCCGCACGCTCGCGACGCTGCAATCGAATCAGCTTGTGCGCGCCGAAACCGGCGACGATCAGCGGGTGCGCTTATGGAGCCTCACGCCGCAGGGCGCCGCGTTGTACAAGGCGTCCCGCGCCGATTGGGAAGCGGCGCAGCGCGACGTGTATCGGCGCGTCGGCAAGCGGAACATGCAGGCGCTCGACGCCGAGATCTTCGCGCTCGCCGAGACGCTCTCGGACTGATCCGCCGTTCGGCGGCGCTCGTGCTCGCGCGCGCGTCGGTCGCCGAACGGCTCGGCGCGCGGCCGCCGCGACGATCCATGCGCACGCCGCATATGCGCAGGAGCCCGAATCGTTCACGACAGCGCCGATCGGCGCACTGCGCAAGCTGTTCACGCGCACCGGCTGGCAGCCGTCGGACGTCGACTATTGCGAGATCAACGCGGCGTTCACAGTCGCGCCGATGGCGGTGATGCGCGAATTCGGCCTGCCCCGCGCGCACGTGAACGCGCACGGCGGCGCTTGCGCGATCGGCCATCCGATCGGCGCGTCGGGCGCGCGCATCGTCGTCACGCTGCGCGACGTGCTGCGCGCACGCGGCGCGGCGTCGCGAGCCTGTGCATCGGCGGCGGCGACGCGACCGCGCTGGCGATCGAGCTGACGTAACGCCGCTGCCCCGCAGCACCGCGCCGCTGCGGCGGCGATTCCGGCGTCGCGACACGGCGCGTTCCGACGCCGATTAACGTCGAGCGCATATTGACGGTATGCTATCCCGCTGGCGTGCGGCCGCTGCGGCGTTGCCGCCCGCCGTCATCAGAATTACGCCACGTGGGAGATCTCATGCGCTTCACGCTCATCGCCGCCGCTGCGCTCATCGCCGCCGCCCCCGCCGTCGTCGCCGCAAAACCGCTGACGGTCTGCACCGAGTCGAGCCCCGACGGCTTCGACGTCGTGCAGTACAACTCGCTCGTCACGACGAATGCGTCCGCCGACGTCATCTTCAACACGCTCGTGTCGTACGACGAAGCGACAAAGAAGGTGGTGCCCGCGCTCGCGGACAAATGGGACGTCAGCGCCGACGGCCTCACGTACACGTTCCACTTGCGCCCGAACGTCGCGTTCCAGACCACCGACTACTTCAAGCCGACGCGCGCGCTCGACGCGGACGATGTCGTCTTCACGTTCAGCCGGATGCTCGACGATGCGAATCCATGGCACAAGGTCGCGGGCGCGAGCGGCTTTCCGCATGCGCAGTCGATGGGGCTCGTGAAGCTCGTGAAGGCGGTCACGAAGGTCGACAGCGACACCGTGAAGTTCGAGCTGAACGAGCCGAACGCGACGTTCGTGCCGATCCTGACGATGGGCTTCGCGTCGATCTACTCGGCCGAGTACGCGGATCAGCTTCTCAAGGCGGGCAGGCGGACCGATCTGAACGCGAAGCCGATCGGCACCGGCCCGTTCGTGCTGAAGAGCTACACGAAGGACGCGGTGATCCGCTACGAAGCGAACCCGACGTACTGGGGGCCGAAGCCGAAGGTGGAGCGCCTCATCTACGCGATCACGCCCGATCCGTCGGTGCGCGCGCAGAAGGTGAAGGCGGGCGAATGCCAGATCGCGCTGTCGCCGAAGCCGCAGGACGTCGCGGCGGCGAAGGCCGACCGCGCGCTGAAGGTCGTCGAGACGCCCGCGTTCATGACCGCGTTCGTCGCGCTCAACACGCAGAAGAAGCCGCTCGACAACGACAAGGTCCGCGAGGCGATCAATCTCGCGTTCGATCGCACGACTTACCTGAAGGTCGTGTTCGACAACACCGCGACGCCCGCGACGAACCCGTACCCGCCGAACACGTGGAGCTATGCAAAATCGATCGCGCCGTATCCGCACGATCCGGCGAAGGCGAAGCAGTTGCTCGCGTCGGCGGGCTTCCCGAACGGCTTCTCGACGACGATCTGGGTGCGCCCGACGGGCAGCGTGCTGAATCCGAACCCGAAGGCGGGCGCGGAGCTGCTGCAGGCGGACCTCGCGAAGATCGGCGTGAAGGCGGACGTGAAGGTGATCGAATGGGGCGAGTTGATCAAGCAGGCGAAGCTCGGCCAGCACGACCTGCTGTTCATGGGCTTTGCCGGCGACAACGGCGATCCGGACAACATCCTCACGCCGCAATTCAGCTGCAACGCGGTGAAGTCGGGGCTCAACTTCGCGCGCTATTGCGATCCGAAGCTCGACAAGCTGATCACCGACGGCAAGGAAACCGCCGACCAGGCGAAGCGCGCGAAGCTGTACGAAGCCGCGCAGAAGATCATCCACGACGAGGCGCTGTGGATTCCCCTCGGCTATCCGACCGCGGCGGCGATCACGCGCCCGAACGTCGCCGGCTATCGCGTGAGCCCGTTCGGGCGGCAGCACTTCGACGCGGTATCGGTGCAGTAAAGCCGGGCCGCCATGGCCCGGGCGCGCGCCGCGCACCGGGCCATGCTTGTCTGTCGCGCGCACCGCTTGCTATACTTCGCGCATCTTTCCTCCGACGAATACCGAGCCGCCAAGTGAACAACTAAGCCTTCCCAGAATGGTTTCGCCGCCGTGCGTTGCACATCGTGCATATCGTGCGCGCCGCGCGAAAGTCGCAACCCATTTTCGGAGGTGCTCATGGCTCAGGCCGCATCCGCCACCGCGCGCGTCGCGCTCCATCGCGTTTCCTTCCGCTTCGACGACGGCGTCACGCTGTTCGATTCGCTCGACCTCACGTTCGATCGTACGCCGAGCGCGATCGTCGGCCGCAACGGCGTCGGCAAGAGCGTGCTCGCGCGCCTGATCGCGGGCCGGCTCGCGCCGACGGAGGGCGCGATCGACCGGCATGCGTCGATCGCCTTCGTCGCGCAGCACGATGCCGACGCGACGCACGACCCGCAACGCACGGCCGCCGCCGTCGCGCATCTCGACGCGCCGCTGGCGGCGCTCGAACGCATCGCGCGCGGCGATGCGCTCGAAGACGACTTCGACACGCTCGACGGGCGCTGGGATCTTGCCGAGCGCTGGCGCGCGGCGCTCGACGATGCCGGCCTGCCGATCGACGCCGATGCGCCCGCGCACACACTGAGCGGCGGCCAGCTCGCACGCGTCGCGATGATCGGCGCGCTGCTGTCGGGCGCCGACCTGCTCGTCCTCGACGAGCCGACGAACCATCTCGACGCGCCCGGCCGCGCATGGCTGCGCGCCGCGCTTGCCCGCTGGCGCGGCGGCCTGATCGTTGTCAGCCACGATCGCGCGCTGCTGCACGAGGTCGCGCGGATCGTCGAGCTGACGCCGCGCGGCGCGCGCGTCTACGGCGGCAACTACGCCGCGTATCGCGCACAGCGCGACGCCGAAACGCATGCGGCGCAGGCCGCGCTCGATCACGCACGTGCGGAGCGCGACCGCGAGCGCCGCCGGCTCGCGCGCGAGCACGACACGATCCAGCGGCACGCGGCCGGCACGCGCCGCCATGCGCTGACGGCAAACGTGTCGAGTGCCGAGCGCGTGGCGCTGACCGGCAGTGCGAACGACATCATGGGCCGCGTGCGGCGCGATCATCGCGACGCGAAGGCCGCGATGAGCGACGCGGTGCAGGAGGCGGCGCAGCGCGTCGAGCCGGACGCGCCGGTGCTGGTGTCGCTGCCGGGCACCGAAGTCGGCGCGCGCCGCCGGCTCTTCACGCTCGATGCCGCGCGCCTGCCGTGGCTGCCCGCGCACGCGCGCGCGGCGACCATCACGTGGTCCGCGTACGGACCCGCGCGGATCGCGCTCGCGGGGCCGAACGGCTGCGGGAAATCGACGCTGCTGCGCGTGCTCGCCGGCGAGCACGCGCCTCGCTCGGGACGCTGCGACACGCACGTGCCGCTCGCGTATCTCGATCAGCGGCTCGCGCTGCTCGATCCGCGGCGCTCGGTCGTCGAGCAGCTCGCGGCGCGGCGCACACCGCTCGCGGAAGGCGAGCTGCGCAGCCGCCTCGCGCTGCTGCAGCTCGACGCGGCGCGCGCGACTCAGCCGACCGCGCGCCTGAGCGGCGGCGAGCGGCTGAAGGCCGCGCTCGCGTGCGCGCTCTGGCGCGAGACGCCCGCGCAGCTTTTGTTGCTGGACGAGCCGACGAACCACCTCGATCTCGAATCGGTGCAGGCGTTCGAGGCGGCGCTCAAGGATTTCCCGGGCGCGATCGTCGTGGTGTCGCACGACGCGGCGTTCATCGACGCGCTCGCGCCGACGCATACGATGCGCTGGACGGCCGATGGATGGCGCTTCGAGCCCGTCGCGTGACGCCGGATCGCCGGATCGCCGGCATCCGAGATTGGGCCGACGACGGCGATTCGATGTCGGGAGCGGGATCGAGCCGAGGCATGAAACCGGCGGCCTGAACACGGCCGACGGCCCGCAACGAGCGATGCGCTCGCCTGCTGAGGCGGCGGATGGCTGCCTGCCTCAGGGGAGGGCATGCGCGCGGCAAACATCGCACGCCGAACGATGCCCGGCAATCGACGATCGGCGCAACGCGAACGGCAATCGAATCAACCGCCCGCAAGCGACATCGACGCGCCGCGATCGACAGCCCGAAATCGACAGCCCGAAATCGATCGCCCGAAGCCGCCCCTGCGCCGCCGGCCGCGTCAGCCCGCGTGCCGGAACCGGATCACGCCGTCCGCGCCCGTCTCGCGCACCAGCTCGCCCGCGAGCCACAGCAGGTTCAGGTGCGCGAGCGCCTCGCCGAGCGCGAAAGTCATCTGATGAATATCGAGCTCGCGCCGCCGGAACATGATCGGCACGATGTCGGCCGCGCTCGACGGCCGCTCGCGGCACGCGTCGCGCACCTCGTCGAGCCGCGCGTCGTGATGTGCGCGCAGTTGCGCGATCCGCGTCCGCAGCCCGCGGAACGGCTTGCCGTGCGACGGCAGCACGAGCGTGTCGGCCGCCATCGCCTCGTAGCGGCCGAGCGAGCCCAGATAGAGCGCGAGCGGATTCGCCTCCGGCTCGAGATCGAACACCGACACGTTCGTCGAGATCCGCGGCAGCACCATGTCACCGGAGATCAGCACGCCGTCCGCCGCGCTGTGAAGCGCGCAATGTTCGGGAGAATGACCGTAGCCCGTGACGACGCGCCATTCGCGTCCGCCGATCTCGACCGCGTCGCCCTCGCGCAGCCGCCGGTAGCGCGGCGGCACGCCGGGCACGAGATCCGAGAAGTAGCTGCGGCGGTTGCGCAGCTTGTCGAGCGCGGCGGCGTCGGTCAGGCCATGGCGCGCGAAGTGCTCGGCCGCGCCCGGCCCGCCCGCATTCGAGCCGTTGCCGGCCGCCATCAGGCAGCCGAACAGGTATTCGCCGAGCGTCATCCACAGCCGCACGTTCCAGCGCGCGCCGTCGCCGCCTTCGCACAGCCAGTTCGCGAGTCCGAAATGATCCGGATGGCAGTGCGTGACGATCACGCGCAGCACGGGCAGGCCGTCCAGATGCGCATCGAAGATCCGCTCCCAATGCGCCTTGATGTCCGCCGACGCGATCCCGCAGTCGACGATCGTCCAGCCCGCCTGCCCGTCGATCTCGTCGCGCAACAGCCAGAGGTTGATGTGGTCGAGCGCGAACGGCAGCGGCATGCGCAGCCAGCGCACGCCCGGCGCGACCTCGACGAAGCCGCCCGGCTCGGGCAGCGTGTCGGTGAACGGGTAATCGAGTTGGTGTTCCAGTGCGTTCATCGGGGCTGTCTCGTTGCGTTGTCGTCGGGCCCGCGGCTCGGCGCGCGCCGGAACCGATTCTATCGCTCAACGCGCGACGGCGCGTCGAACCGCCTTCGCGCCCCCGAAAAAAGATCGCGCCACGATCCCGCGCGAACCCCGATCGTTGCGGGAAGATCCACCGAATGTCGGCGATCGTCGCCGAACCGGCTGCGCGGGCCGCCTGCGCCGAATCGCCCCGCTTTGCCTAAAGCGCGCCGTCCCGGCGCTAAAATGGCATGAGCTTTCCGCCCGTGAGCCCGCGCACGATGAATCACTTTCCCAAACTGCTGTCCTCGCAGATCGGCTTCGACGTCGCGCAGACGATCCTCGAGAACTTCGATCGCCACTACCGGATATTCCGCGATGCGGCCGTCGAAGCGAAGGATCTGTTCGAGCGCGCGGACTGGCATGGGCTGCAGCGGCTCGCGCGCGAGCGCATCACGTCATACGACGACCGCGTGCGCGAATGCGTCGAGCTGCTCGAAGACGAGTACGACGCCGAGAACATCGACAGCGAAGTCTGGCCGCAGATCAAGCTGCATTACATCGGTCTGCTGACGTCGCACCGTCAGCCCGAATGCGCGGAGACGTTCTTCAATTCGGTGTGCTGCAAGATCCTGCATCGCTCGTACTTCAACAACGACTTCATCTTCGTGCGCCCGGCGATCTCGACCGAATACATCGAGAACGACGAGCCCGCCGCGAAGCCGACCTACCGCGCGTACTATCCGGGCAGCGAAGGGCTCGCGGCGACGCTCGAGCGGATCGTCACGAACTTCCAGCTGAACCCGCCGTTCGAGCATCTCGAGCGCGACATCGCCTGCATCATGCAGGCGATCCACGACGAGTTCGGCGCGTTCGACGAAGCGGTGAATTTCCAGATCCACGTGCTGTCGTCGCTGTTCTACCGGAACAAGACCGCGTACATCGTCGGCCGCATCATCAACGGCGACCGCGTGCTGCCGTTCGCGGTGCCGATCCGCCACGTGCGCCCCGGCCTTCTCGCGCTCGACACCGTGCTGCTGCGCCGCGACCAGTTGAAGATCATCTTCAGCTTCTCGCACTCGTACTTCCTCGTCGACATGAACGTGCCGTCCGCGTACGTGCAGTTCCTGCGCTCGATCATGCCGGGCAAGCCGAAGGCCGAGATCTACACGTCGGTGGGCCTGCAGAAGCAGGGCAAGAACCTGTTCTATCGCGATCTGCTGCATCACCTGTCGCATTCGAGCGACCGCTTCATCGTCGCGCCCGGCATCAAGGGGCTCGTGATGCTCGTGTTCACGCTGCCGTCGTTCCCGTACGTGTTCAAGATGATCAAGGACCACTTCCCGCCGCCGAAGGAAACGACGCGCGAGCAGATCATGGACAAGTACCTGCTCGTCAAGCGCCACGACCGTCTCGGCCGGATGGCGGACACGCTCGAATACTCGAGCGTCGCCCTGCCGCTCGCGCGGCTCGACGACGCGCTCGTGCGCGAGCTCGAAAAGGAAGTGCCGTCGCTGCTCGAATACGACGGCGACAACCTCGTCATCGAGCACCTGTACATCGAGCGCCGGATGGTGCCGCTCAACCTGTATCTGCAAAGCGGCAACGACGCGAAGATCGAGCACGGCGTGCGCGAGTACGGCAACGCGGTGAAGGAGCTGATCCAGGCGAACATCTTCCCCGGCGACATGCTGTACAAGAACTTCGGCGTCACGCGCCACGGGCGCGTCGTGTTCTACGACTACGACGAGATCGAGTACCTGACCGACTGCAACGTCCGCCGCGTGCCGCCGCCGCGCACCGACGAAGACGAGATGTCCGACGAGCCGTGGTATACGGTCGGCCCGCACGACATCTTCCCGGAAACCTTCGCGCCGTTCCTGCTCGGCGATCCGCGCGTGCGCGAATACTTCATGAAGCATCACGCCGACTTCTTCGATCCGCAACTCTGGCAGGACAGCAAGGACCGCCTGCTGCGCGGCGAGCTGCCCGATTTCTTCGCGTACGAGCCGGCGCTGCGCTTCTGCACCCGCTATCCGGCGCGTTTCTCCGAAGGCGACGCGGCCGACGCCGGCAAGCGCGCCGCCGCATGAGCGCGGCCGCCCGCCGCGCACGAACGCCCTTTTTTCATCCCACGGAAACGACTTGAGATGAACACGAACGACCATCCGCTCTCCCATCTGTTCGACAACAACGACGCCTGGGTCAAGCGCAAGCTCGCCGGCGACCCGCAATATTTCTCGCGCCTCGCCCACCAGCAGGCGCCCGAGTACCTGTGGATCGGCTGCTCCGATTCGCGCGTGCCCGCGAACCAGATCATCGGCCTGCCGCCCGGCGAAGTGTTCGTTCACCGCAACATCGCGAACGTCGTCGTGCACACCGACCTCAATTGTCTGTCGGTGATCCAGTTCGCGGTCGATCTGCTGAAGGTCAAGCACATCATGGTCGTCGGCCACTATGGCTGCTCCGGCGTGAACGCGGCGCTGCACAACCGCCGCGTCGGGCTCGCGGACAACTGGCTGCATCACGTGCAGGACGTGCGCGAGAAGCACGCGTCGCTGCTCGACGAATGGCCGCTAGGCGAAGCGCGCTACCGGCGCCTCATCGAACTGAATTCGATCGAGCAGGTCGTCAACGTGTGCCGCACGACGATCGTCAACGACGCGTGGGCGCGCGGCCAGCCGCTCACCGTGCACGCGCTCGTATACGGCGTGCAGGACGGCCGGATGCGCAATCTCGGGATGTCCGTGTCGCATCCCGGCGAACTGGATGCGACGTACCGCCGCGCGGTTGGCGCGCTCTCGGCAAAAGGCGCGCATTCGGCGGACAATGACGTCGTGGCGGCCGACGCGGCGCAGCTCGCCGGCGCGGTCGATCTCATTGCCCAAACCATCAAGGAGACGAAACATGACGGCTGTTGATCAGGATCCGATCGTCATCGCTTCGGCGGCGCGCACGCCGATCGCGGGCTTTCAGGGCGACTTCGCTTCGCTTGCCGCGCCGCAGCTGGGCGCGGCCGCGATCGCCTCGGCGCTCGAGCGCGCGGGCCTGAAACCGGAGCAGATCGACGAAGTGATCATGGGCTGCGTGCTGCCCGCGGGCCAGGGCCAGGCCCCCGCGCGGCAAGCGGCGCTCGGCGCGAAGCTGCCGCTTTCCGTCGGCTGCACGACGGTCAACAAGATGTGCGGCTCGGGCATGCGCGCGGCGATGTTCGCGCACGACATGCTCGTCACGGGCTCGGTCGACGTGGCGATCGCGGGCGGCATGGAAAGCATGACGAACGCGCCGTACCTGCTGCCGAAGGCGCGCGCGGGGATGCGGATGGGCCACGGCCAGGTGCTCGACCACATGTTCCTCGACGGCCTCGAGGACGCGTACGACAAGGGCCGCCTGATGGGCACGTTCGCCGAGGAGTGCGCGGGCGAGTACGCGTTCACGCGCGAGGCGCAGGACGCGTTCGCGATCGAATCGCTCGCGCGCGCGAAGCGGGCGAACGAAGACGGCTCGTTCGCGTGGGAAATCGCGCCCGTGACGGTCGCCGGCAAGAAGGGCGAAACGATCGTTGCGCGCGACGAGCAGCCGTTCAAGGCAAGCCCCGAGAAGATTCCGACGCTCAAGCCCGCGTTCAGCAAGACGGGCACCGTGACCGCCGCGAATGCGTCGTCGATCTCCGACGGCGCGGCCGCGCTCGTGATGATGCGCCGCTCGACGGCCGACAGGCTGGGCGTCGCGCCGCTCGCGCGCGTCGTCGGCCATTCGACGTTCGCGCAGGCGCCGTCGAAGTTCACGACGGCGCCCGTCGGCGCGATCCGCCGCCTGTTCGACAAGAACGGCTGGCGCGCGGCCGAAGTCGATCTGTACGAGATCAACGAGGCGTTCGCGGTCGTCACGATGGCGGCGATGAAGGAGCACGGCCTGCCGCACGGCAAGGTGAACGTGAACGGCGGCGCGTGCGCGCTCGGCCATCCGATCGGCGCATCGGGCGCACGCATCCTCGTCACGCTGATCGGCGCGCTGCGCGCGCGCGCGGCCAAGCGCGGCGTCGCGAGCCTGTGCATCGGCGGCGGCGAGGCGACCGCGATGGGCATCGAGCTGATCTGACCGAGCCGACGCGCACTCGAACAGGAGTCCTTCGATGAAGACCGTATTGATCGTCGGCGCATCGCGCGGCATCGGCCGCGAGTTCGCGCGCCAATATCTGCACGACGGCTGGCGCGTGATCGCCACAGCGCGCGACGAAGCGTCGCTCGCATCGCTCGATTCGATCGGCGCGCGCGCGCTCGCGCTCGACGTCGCGCAGCCCGAAGCGGTCGCCGCGTTCGACGGGCGGCTGGGCGACGTCGCGCTCGACGCGGCCGTCGTCGTGTCGGGCGTGTACGGTCCGCGCACGGCGGGCGTCGAGCCCGTCAGCGCGGAGGACTTCGACGCGGTGATGCACACGAACGTGCTCGGCCCGATGCTGCTGCTGCCGATCCTGCTGCCGCTCGTCGAGGAAAGCCGCGGCGTCCTCGCGGTGCTGTCGAGCAAGATGGGCAGCATCGGCGAGGCGACCGGCACGACAGGCTGGCTGTATCGCGCGAGCAAGGCGGCGGTGAACGACGCGCTGCGGATCGCGTCGCTGCAGGCGCGGCATGCGGCCTGCATCGCGCTGCATCCGGGCTGGGTGCGCACCGACATGGGCGGCGCGCAGGCCGCGCTCGATCCGCAGGCGAGCGTCGCCGGCATGCGCAGCGTGATCGCGCAGGCGGCGGGCGACCGCGAGCATGCGAACGGCCGCTTCTTCCAATACGACGGCGTCGAGCTCGGCTGGTGAGCCGGCCGACCCGTCCCTCGAATCACGATGCAAGCCACGACGAATATCTCCGCGCGCCCGCTCGACTGTCCGTGCGGCGGCGCCGCGCCCGGCGCGTCCGCGAATGCGCGGGCGCCGCGCTACGCGGATTGCTGTGGACGCCTGATCGACGAGCATGTTCCCGCGTCGACGGCGCTCGAGCTGATGCGCTCGCGCTATAGCGCCTACGTGCTCGGCGCAACCGACTACCTGCGCGCGACCTGGGACCCGCGCACCTGCCCGCCCGACCTCGACGCAAACGCCGACGCCGGCCGCGCGGACGCGCCGCGCTGGCTCGGCCTCGCGATCAAGCGTCATGCGCCGCTCGACGATACGCACGCCGAAGTCGAATTCGTCGCACGCTACAAAGTCGGCGGACGCGCGCACCGGATGCACGAAACGAGCCGCTTCACGCGCGACGCGCAAGGCGCGTGGCGCTACGTCGACGGCGAAGTAAGCGACCGCTGAGTCCGCCCGGCCGATATCCGCGGACAGGCGACGAATTTCGCAATGCCGGGTTATTCCGGCATTGCACAACCGAAATTTGTCAGGCTAGGATGGCCCACGTTTGGTGCAATTCGCGTCGGTGGGCTCGGGCATGGCATTTGGCAAGGTGATGACGGGATGGATCGCGGCATGCGTGCTGTCGGCTGCTCAGGCCGGTCCGCTGCCGTCCGGCATTCCGTCCGCGCCTGCCGCCGCGCCCCGTGCGCTCGCGAACGCCGAGCGCTTCGACTACGGCGATTCGAGCCTGCCGCCCGTCGCCGCGAATCTCAACGAAACGATCATCCGCATTCCGGTCGACGCCGCCGGCACGGTCACGCTCGAGGCAACCGTGTTCAAGCCTGACGGCCCCGGCCCGTTCCCGCTCGTCGTCTTCAACCACGGCAAGAATCCGGGCGATCTGCGCGCGCAACCGCGCAGCCGGCCGCTGTCGTTCGCACGCGAGTTCGTGCGGCGCGGCTATGCGGTCGTCGCGCCGAACCGCGAAGGCTTCGCGGGCTCGGGCGGCGCGTACATCCAGGAAGGCTGCGACGTCGCGCGCAACGGCGTCGCGCAGGCGCGCGACGTCGCCGCGACGATCGGCTTCATGTCGAAGCTGCCTTACGTCGACGCGCGGCACGTCGTCGTCGCGGGCACGTCGCACGGCGGCCTCGTGTCGCTCGCGTACGGCACCGAAGCCGCGCGCGGCGTGCGCGGGATCATCAACTTCTCGGGCGGGCTGCGCCAGGATCTCTGCGAAGGCTGGCAGAAGAACCTCGTCAACGCGTTCGACACATACGGCTCGCGCACGCACGTGCCGTCGCTGTGGCTGTACGGCGACAACGACTCGGTGTGGTCGCCCGCGCTCGTCGCGCAACTGCGCGACGCGTACACGTCGCACGGCGCGAGCACGCTCTTCGTCGACTTCGGCCGCTACAAGGACGACGCGCACCGGATCATCGTCGATCGCGACGGCGTGCCGATCTGGTGGCCGCCCGTCGCGTCGTTCCTCGCGCAGCTCGATCTGCCGACCTCGGTCCGCTACGCGGTCGCGAATCCGCACGAGCCGAAGGCGACCGGCTACGCGGCGATCGACGCGGTCGAAGCCGTGCCGTTCGTCGACGACGCCGGCCGCGCCGCGTATCGCCGCTTCCTCGCGCAGCATCCGAGCCGCGCGTTCGCCGTATCGAGCGAAGGCGCGTGGTCGTGGGCCGAAGGCGGCGACGATCCGATGGCGCTCGCGCTCGAAGGCTGCCGCAAGCAAGGCGCCGGACCATGCCAGCTCTATGCGGTCGACAATCGCGTCGTCTGGCGCGATGCGGACACGCAAACGGCAGACGAATCGTCGAACGCCGCGCGTGCGCTCGCGAGCCGCTGACCGGCTGACCGGCTGATCGGCCGCTCGTACGCCGGCGTCGAGGCGAGACGTTTTCCTTCCCCGCAATTTTTTCCGCTTTCCTCACATCGATGCCGTGCGTCGTCCGCGCGCGCCACCGGCTCATCAACCCTCGCCGATTGCATTGGACCGCGCGAAAGCGCCTTTTTTCCGTCGACCACCGTTTTTCGGCCGTGCGCCGCACGGCTTTCGTCCGACGGGTAGCGACTCTTTGCCGTCGCCTTCTGCGCCCTATTCGAACGATCTGGACCGAACCGTCGCGAACCGTCGCGAAATGCGCCGAACTCCGCCACCAGAAAGGCTCCGGCGTTTTGTAACGGGTACTGCAACGAAGCGCAAAACACGCTAATCTCAGCCCCGGTTTTCGTTTTGCACACGCGTTTTCGCCATTCGATCGAGCGCCTTCGCCGCCGTCGATCCCGCATGAGCGAGCGGCGCCTCTCGCGCCTTCGACGCGTATTGGTCCCGGAGCAGTCTTGAGCACACACGCAACCGACGACTGGGTCGCGCGCAGCCTGCGCGCGGTCTGGCACCCTTGCACGCAGATGAAGCACCATGAACGGCTGCCGCTCATCCCGGTCGCGCGCGGCGAACGTGCGTGGCTCGTCGATCGCGCAGGCAACCGCTATCTCGACGCGATCAGCTCGTGGTGGGTGAACCTGTTCGGCCACGCGAACCCGCGCATCAACGCGGCGCTGAAAGCGCAGCTCGACACGCTCGAGCACGCGATGCTCGCGGGCTGCACGCACGAGAGCGCGATCGAGCTCGCCGAGCGGCTCGCCGCGCGCACGCGGCACACGCTCGGCCATGCGTTCTTCGCGTCGGACGGCGCGTCGGCCGTCGAGATCGCGCTGAAGATGAGCTTCCATGCGTGGCGCAATCGCGGCCGCGGCGGCAAGCAAGAATTCGTCTGCATCGCGAACGGTTACCACGGCGAGACGATCGGCGCGCTCGGCGTGACCGACGTCGCGCTGTTCAAGGACGCGTACGATCCGCTGATCCGCGCCGCGCACGTCGTCGCGTCGCCGGATGCGCGCGACGCGCAGCCGGGCGAGACGGCCGCGGACGTCGCCGCGCGCGCGCTCGAAGACGTGAAGCGCCTCTTCGCCGAGCGCGGCGACAGGATCGCCGCGCTGATCGTCGAGCCGCTCGTGCAGTGCGCGGCCGGCTTCGCGATGCACGATCCGTCGTACGTGCGCGGCTTGCGCGCGCTGTGCGACGCGCACGACGTGCATCTGATCGCCGACGAGATCGCGGTCGGCTGCGGGCGCACCGGCACATTCTTCGCGTGCGAGCAGGCGAACGTGTGGCCCGATTTCATGTGTCTGTCGAAGGGCATCAGCGGCGGCTATCTGCCGCTGTCGCTCGTGCTGTCGCGCGACGCGATCTTCGATGCGTTCTACGACGACGACGTCGCGCGCGGCTTCCTGCACTCGCATTCGTACACGGGCAATCCGCTCGCATGCCGCGCGGCGGTCGCGACGCTCGACCTGTTCGACGCCGACGACGTGCTCGCCGAGAACGCGCGCAAGTCCGCGCTGATGCGCGAAGCGCTCGCGCCGCTCGCGTCGCATCCGCACGTGCGCCACCTGCGCGAGCGCGGCACGATCTTCGCGTTCGACGTCGCGCTCGAAGGCGACGCGGCCAGGACGTTCCCGCGCCGCTTCTTCGAGCACGCGCTCGCGCGCGAGACGCTGCTGCGCCCGATCGGCACGACGGTTTATCTGATGCCGCCGTACATCCTCGACGACGGCGAGATCGAATGGCTCGCGTCGCGCACGCGCGCGACGCTCGACGCAACGCTCACGGAGGCACGCTCATGAATCTGCTCGCCACGCTCGAACGCGGCCTCGCCGATCTCGACGCGCAAGGGCTGCGCCGCCGCCGTCGCATCGCCGACACCGCGTGCAGCGCGCACATGACGGTCGACGGCCGCGAGATCGTCGGCTTCGCCAGCAACGATTATCTCGGGCTCGCCGCCCACCCCCGGCTGATCGAAGCCTTCGCCGAAGGCGCGCGCCGCTACGGCTCGGGCAGCGGCGGCTCGCATCTGCTCGGCGGCCATTCGCGCGCGCACGCGGCGCTCGAAGACGAACTCGCCGCGTTCTCGGGCGGCTTCTCCGATGCGCCGCGCGCCCTCTACTTCAGCACCGGCTACATGGCGAACCTCGCCGCGCTGACCGCGCTCACGGGCCGCGGCGCGACGATCTTCTCCGACGAACTGAACCACGCATCGCTGATCGACGGCGCGCGGCTGTCGCGCGCCGACGTAGCGGTCTATCCGCACGGCGACATGCACGCGCTCGAAGCGCGGCTCGCCGCATCCGACGCGCAAACGAAGCTGATCGTCTCCGACACCGTGTTCAGCATGGACGGCGACGTCGCGCCGCTCGCGCGCCTCGTCGCGCTCGCCGAAGCGCACGGCGCATGGCTCGTCGTCGACGACGCGCACGGCTTCGGCGTGCTCGGCCCGCAAGGGCGCGGCGCGCTCGCCGCATACGGGCTGCGCTCGCCGAACCTCGTCTACGTCGGCACGCTCGGCAAGGCGGCGGGTGTTGCGGGCGCATTCGTCGTCGCGCACGAGACCGTGATCGAATGGCTCGTGCAGCGCGCGCGCAGCTACATCTTCACGACGGCCGCGCCGCCGTCCGTCGCGTGCGCGGTGTCCGCGAGCCTCGAGGTGATCGCGAGCGACGAAGGCGACGCGCGGCGCGCGCATCTCGCCGCGCTGATCGATCGCACGCGTGCGATCCTGCGTGCGACGCCGTGGCGGCCGGTCGATTCGCACACGGCCGTGCAGCCGCTCGTGATCGGCAGCAACGAAGCGACGCTCGCCGCGATGGCCGCGCTCGACGCGCAAGGCCTGTGGGTGCCCGCGATCCGGCCGCCGACGGTGCCGGCGGGCACCTCGCGGCTGCGGATCTCGCTGTCGGCCGCGCATTCGTTCGACGATCTCGCGCGCCTCGAAGCGGCGCTCGTCACGCGGGTCGAGGCCGCCGCATGAGCGCGCCGCTTTCGCTGTTCGTGACGGGCACCGACACCGAGATCGGCAAGACCTTCGTATCGGCCGCGCTGCTGCACGGCTTCGCGCGCGCCGGGCTGCGCGCGGCCGCACTGAAGCCGATCGCCGCGGGCGCATACGAGCGCGACGGCGTGTGGCGCAACGAAGACGCGGATCAGCTCGACGCCGCCGCGAACGCAGCGCTGCCCGCCGCGATCCGCACGCCGTTCCTGCTGAAGGCGCCCGCCGCGCCGCACATCGCCGCCGCGCGCGAGGGCGTGACGCTCGACATCGACACGATCGTCGCCGCGCATCGCCGCGCGTGCGAAGCGGCGGACGTCGTCGTCGTCGAAGGCGTAGGCGGCTTTCGCGTGCCGCTGACCGACACGCGCGACACCGCCGATCTCGCGGTCGCGCTGGGCTTGCCCGTCGTGCTCGTCGTCGGCGTGCGGCTCGGCTGCATCAGCCACGCGCTGTTGACCGCCGACGCGATCGCCGCGCGCGGCCTCGCGATCGCCGGGTGGGTCGCGAACCGCGTCGATCCGGCGATGCGCTTCGCCGACGAGAACGTCGACACGCTGCGCGCGTGGCTCGAACGCGAGCACCGTGCGCCGCTCGTCGGCGACGTCGCGCACATGCGCCCGCCGTCGCCGGAGGCGGCGTCGGACGCGCTCGACGTGAACCGTTTGCTGAACGCGCTGCGCGCCGCCGCGCCGCGCTGATTTTTTGCCGGCTTATCGCCGATCGCCCATAATTTTTCGAATCGATCCCTGTTCCGAAGGATGACCGACATGACCCAAGCTCAAACCGCTTCCGCGACGACCGAAACGCCGGTGGCCGCGCCCGTCGCGCCGCGTTGGCGCGTCGCCGACGTGATCGCGCTCTACGAGCTGCCGTTCAATGATCTGCTGTTCCGTGCGCAGCAGGTGCATCGCGAGCACTTCGACGCGAACGCGATCCAGCTGTCGACGCTGCTGTCGATCAAGACGGGCGGCTGCGAGGAGGACTGCGGCTACTGCTCGCAGTCCGCGCATCACGACACCGGCCTGAAGGCGGAGAAGCTGATGGAAGTGGATGCGGTGCTCGCCGCCGCGCGCACCGCGAAGGACAACGGCGCGACGCGCTTCTGCATGGGCGCGGCGTGGCGCAATCCGAAGGATCGGCACATCGAGCCGATCAAGGACATGATCCGCGGCGTGAAGGAGATGGGCCTCGAGACCTGCGTGACGCTCGGCATGCTCGAAGCGCATCAGGCGAAGGCGCTCGCCGAAGCGGGCCTCGATTATTACAACCACAATCTCGACACGTCGCCGGAGTTCTACGGCCAGGTCATCTCGACGCGCACCTACCAGGATCGCCTCGACACGCTCGAGCGCGTGCGCGACGCGGGCATCAACGTGTGCTGCGGCGGGATCATCGGAATGGGCGAATCGCGCCGCGAGCGCGCGGGCCTGATCACGCAGCTCGCGAACATGAACCCGTATCCGGAATCGGTGCCGATCAACAATCTCGTCGCGATCGAAGGCACGCCGCTCGAGAACGCGGAGCCGCTCGACCCGCTCGAGTTCGTGCGCACGATCGCGGTCGCGCGGATCACGATGCCGAAGGCGATGGTGCGGCTGTCGGCGGGCCGCGAGCAGCTCGACGATTCGATGCAGGCGCTGTGCTTCCTCGCGGGCGCGAACTCGATGTTCTACGGCGACGTGCTGTTGACGACCGGCAATCCGCGCGCGGAAGCGGACCGCAAACTGCTCGCGCGGCTCGGAATGTCGGCGAGCGAGGCGACGCAATTGAGTGCTTGAGTGCTTGAGTGCTTGAGTGCTTGAGTGCTTGAGTGCTTGAGTGCGAGGGTCGATGTCGGCAGCGCGCGGGAATGCGGCTGCCGGCCAATGCGGGCTCGGTGCTTATCGCTCGGTGCTCCGTGCTCGGTGCTCCGTGCTCAATGTGGATGTTGAATGCTAAACGCCGAACGCCGAACGCCGAACGCCGAACGCCAGCATGATCGATGCAAAAATGCCGGGACGATGAACTGCACCCCAAAAGTTGGACGCCGATCCAACCCTTGGGGTGTCGTTCATGATCATGAGATCCCGGTCCTTTTTGCCGCGCGTCGAGGAATCCTCACACGCACGCGTGCCCGCGTTCGATCGGGGGCCCTACTCCCGCCCCGACGCATCGAGCGTCGCGCGCGCCTTCGCGACGAGCCGCTCGTCGATCGGCGCGAGCACCTCGCCGCGCTCGCGCACGCCCGAGCCGAAGTGCACGGCCCGCACACCCGTCGCGCGCACGAAGTCGCCGACCGCATCGACGGTGAGCCCCGCGCCCGCGAGCACCGTACACGTCGAGCCTTCGGCGCGGCGCACCATCCGCGCGACGACTTCGCGTGCGTCGAGCACCGACGGATGCCCGCCCGACGTCAGCACCGACGTGACAGACGGCACGCGCAGCAGCGTGTCGAGTGCGGCATTCAGATCACGCGCGACGTCGAAGGCGCGATGAAACGTGAGGTCGCGCCCGTCGGCCGCGTCGGCAATGCGCCGCAACGCATCGAGATCGACGTCGCCGTGCGCATCGAGCATCCCGAACACAACGCCGTTCACGCCCGCCGCGACGGCCGCGCGCACGTCGCGTGCGATCGCCGCGAGCTCGCTCGCGTCGTAATGGAACGAGCGGCTGTGCGGCCGCACGATCACGTTGACGGGAATCGGCACCGCGGCCGCGACGGCCTCGATCACGCCGATGCTCGGCGTCAATCCGCCTTCGCTGATCGCGGTGACGAGTTCGAGACGATCGGCGCCCGCGCGGGCGGCGGCTTTCGCATCGCCGATCGTCGTCGCGATGACTTCGAGAAGGATCGAGGAAGCTGGCATTGAAACGGCCCGCGTCGAGTTGAACCAGCCAGCATCGTAACCGACGAAGAGCCCGCGTGCGCGGTGCGGCAAAACGTACCTACGCGCATCTTGCTGCGCCACGCCGCCTTGCCTTGCCTTGCCTTGCCTTGCCTTGCCTTGCCTTGCCTTGCCTTGCCTTGCCTTGCCTTGCCTTGCCTTGCCTTGCGCAGCATCGCACGCGAACGTATCGCGCTTCGCACGTCAGTCGAGATAGTCCGCGTATTCCTTGCGCGCATACGACTGCAACTGCTGCCACGGCAGCACCTTCGCGCGCGGCGCCGGCGTGAGCGTCAGCTTGCGTGCCGCGTGGCCGTCCGCGCTGCGATACTCGACCGCGAGCGGCGCCTGCAGCGTGTCGCTCCACAGAATGCGGTTCACGCCCTGCGCGCGCGGGGCGCCGACCGTCTGCTCGTACCAGCGCGTGCCAGGCGTCGGCCCCGGCTTCGATTTCGCGGCGAGGCGCTTCAGTTGCGACGGCGGCGTGATGTAGTACGCGTTGTCCCACGAGCCGTCGAAGCCCGTCGTCTCGTACTCGACGGGCGGCACCGCGACGATCGTGCGCTGCGCCGCATCCACGTATTCGATGCGGACCCGGCCGCCGTCGTTCATCACGTGCCGCGTGGCCGCGTCGAAGTTGAAGTGCTTGTGGCCCGCGTGCGCGTCCGTCGTCGCTGCGGCGGGCCGCACGCCGCCGCGCGGCGCTTGCGCTCGCGCATCGTCGTGCGCGTGATCGCCATGTGCGTGCGCGTCATTCACTTCGGCATGCTTTGCGCCCGCGGGCAACACGCGCTCGATCCACACGTGCCCGTCGCGGCGCACCATCCGCTCCCGATAGACGACGGTGCGCGTCACGCCGTCCGCGCTCACCGATGTACTTTCGTGCAGCAGCACCGCGTCGAGATCGGGTGCGGCGGACGCGGCCGCCGCCGGCGCGGCGGCGAGCATGACCGCCGCACCAAGTGCGGCGCACACGCGCCGCGCGACGGTTCGTTTCATCGCGAACATCCGCATCGCCTCCCGTCCGCTCAGAACCCGAACGCCGACTTCACGAGGCCGAACACCTTCGTGTTGTCGAGCGTGCCCTTGAACGCCTTCGCGTCGGCGCCGTCCGCGAACAGCATCACGTCGCCGCCGCCGTGCGTCTCGGAACCGGGGCTGCCCATCCGCACGCCGACTTCCTGCAGGTACGCCTCGCCCGTCGCGGTCGCCGAATCCACCGGCGTGCGCAGGTTCGGCCGGTTCGCGCCGTTGCCGAACACGAGCGTCGTGTACGTGTTGCCGTCCGCGTCCTTGCTCGGCTGGCCGTCGCGATAGCTGCGGCTGATGTCGAGAATCGGATTGCCGCGCTTCGAGTAGCCGTTGATCGTCATCGTGTGGTCGTGGTCGGCCGTCACGACGATCAGCGTGTTCGACAGATCGACCTTCGCGAGCGCGGTGCGGATCGCCTCGTCGAACGCGACCGTGTCTTCGAGCGCGCGCTTCGCGTTCGTGCCGTGCAGCGCGTGATCGATCCGGCCGCCTTCGACCATCAGGAAATAGCCGTTCGGATTCTTCGACAGCACGTCGATCGCCTTCGCGGTCATCTCCGCGAGGCTCGGCTGCGCCGGGCCTTCGCCCTTGCCCGCGACGCGATCGAGCTCGTACTCGAGATGGCTCGTCGTACTGAAGAGTCCGATCAGCTTGCCGCCGCCCGCCTGCGCGAGCTGGTCCTTCGTCGCGGCGACCGCGTAGCCCTTCGCCTGCAGCTCGGCGAGCAGATTGCGCCCGTCCGCGCGGCCGTCAGCGTCGTCATCCCCATCCCGTCGCCCAGAAAGAAGATCACGTTGCGCGCGGCGGTCGTTTGCGCGCCGTCGTCCGATGCGGCTGGGCTCTTCGGCTCGTCGCTGCCGCAGCCCGCCGCCCCGAAGACGCTCGCGCAAAGGAGCGCCGCCAGTCTCACTCGCTTCATGTTTTCGGCTTCCCGTGGCGTGGTTTCTTTCAAAAACGAAAGGACGATACGGGGGAGATATGACGTTGGCGTGAATGTTAATGAAAGCACAAAGAATGGAAATTGAATGAATCTGCCGAGCACATGCGGCAGTACGGCCGCACAGCACGTTCACGACGCTGCCTGCCTGAAGTAGGCGGTCGCGGCCGGACGATACAGGATGAGCAGGAACAGCGCGATCAGCGCGGCGACGATGATCAACATGCCCTTGAACGGCGTCGTGAACGCGGAGATCGCGAATCCGGCGAGCGCGACGAGCGCGTAGAGATTGCGTCCCCAGATCCGTCCCTTCAGGATCGCGACCCCGGCGACGAGATGCAGCGTCTCGCTGACGACGGCGAGCGCGACGGTCGCCTCGAGCGGCAGCGGCGAGTGGCGCAGCACCGCGAGCGAGGTGGGATCGCGAAGCGAAAACGGCAGCGAGATCAACCCGATCACGTTCGAGACGATGACGAACCACCCCAGGACTGTCAGCGAAAACGGTCTTTTCATGATCTTTCTTCGCGTAGTGCCGATGGCGGGATCGCGCGACATCGGCCCGGCGCAATCCTCAGCGCATTCTCGGCCTCGCATTCGGAAAAAGCAACGCCGCGTGCTCGCGCCCCTGGGGCGCGCCGCTTCGTGCGAACGAAGCCGCCGCCGTCGATGTCGGAAAGCCCAATGCACGAGACACGAGATGCTGTTCGTCGCACTTCGACGAAGCGGCGGCCGCCGCGCGATCCGCGCGATCCGCGCGATCCGTACGATCCGTACGATCCGTACGATCCGTACGATCCGTACGATCCGCACGATGGCGCGAACCGGCAGCCACGCCCGCGAGCGCCCCTGGCGCCTGCGAAGCACGCGCCGGCGGCCGCCCACACACACACGGCGCACGGCGCGCGGCCGGCATGGCCGCGGCTCGCCGACGTGCCGGCCGTCAAGCGTCGAGCGGCTCCTCGTCGTCGATCCAGTCGATATCGCCGCAGAGCACGCACAGCGTGTCGTTCACGCGGACCGCGATCGACAGCGTCACGCACGGCAGCGCCTCGTTGATCGACAGATACGGCCGCGTCACGTGCACGCGCCCCGGCTCGGCGATCGCCGTCCGAAAATACGGGCGCCTCAGCCAGTTCGCGCCCTGCGCGTCGGCGAGCGGCAGAAAGCGCGTCTCGCGCGCGGCGCGATCCGCGCGCAGCACGACATTGCGGCCCGCCTGCCGCCCGCGCTCGTCGAGCAGGAAGCAGCGCGCGGCGTGATCGAGCGCGAGGAAGTTCCAGCAGACCTCGTCGAGCGGCTCGCCCGCCGCGAGGCGCTCGGCCGCGCGCTCGAACGCACGCTGATACGGCGCGAGCCGCTGCGCGTCGCGCCGCTCGGTCGCTTCGGTCTGCTTGCGATAGCGTTCGGTCAGCTCGCCGATGCAGGCGGACACCGCCGCGCCGTCGGGCAGCCCCGGCCCCGGACGCCCGAAGAAATAGCCCTGCACGAAATCCGCCTCGCACGACAGCGCGATTTGCGCCTCGTGCTCGGTCTCGATTCCTTCGATCAGCACGAGCTTGCCCGCCTCGTGCAGCAGCGTGACGAGCCCGTGCAGGATCGCGGTGAGCCCCGTGCGATGCTGCGCGTGCGACAGCATGATCCGGTCGAGCTTCACGATGTCGGGACTCAACTGCCAGATTCGTTCGATGTTCGAATGACCGGCGCCGAAATCGTCGAGCGCGATCAGGAAGCCGTGCTCGCGAAACTCGCGCACCGCGTCGGCGAGCCGATCGAGATCGTCGGCGCGTTGCTCGAGCACTTCGAGCACGACGCGCCGCGGCGGAATGTCGAGCCGTTTCAGGTTCGCGAACAGCGCGGCGGCCTGGAACGGATCGGTGAGCACGCCTGGGTGCACGTTGAGGAACAGCCACTCGCGCTCGGCGCCGAAGCGCGCGAAGTTCTCGAGATGCAGCGCCTGCGCGAGGCGGTCGACCTGCGTCGCTTCGCCGTGGCGCGCGGCCTCGCCGAACACGTCGAGCGGCGACACCGGCCGGTCGAGCGCATCGTGCGCGCGCAACAGCGCCTCATAGCCGACCGCGCGCATGTGCGACAGGCTGAAGATCGGCTGGAACACGCTCGTCAGCGTGAGATCGTGGTGGTGCGCGGCGACGCGCTCGAGACCCGACGTCATCTCCGACTCGAAGCGATACGGCGACGCGGCGACGGGACGCTCCTGCTGGACGGTGGTGGTCATGCGGCGGCCCTCCTCAGGACGAAAACGTCTGCAGGCGAAACATGCGGCTCGCGGGTTTTCATCGGTGATCCTCGGTTGTTCAATCGTAGTTGTCGCATTGCTCCAAGCAAGCTCCGTGCTCAGTCGTCCGAACCCTGGTGCCGATGCGTCGGTCTCCGATACGTTGCGCATGCGTTCGAACGGGGATTGCGCGCACCATGACAGTGCAGCCGTGCGCAACCCTCGCTTCCCGGCGCGCATTTCGCGCGCACGCTACACTGCGTATCGTCGTTTCCTCCCCGTTTCAATCATCGATGTCAATCGTCTTCACTGTTTTGATTTTGTTGCTCGCGGTCGCGCTGTCGGGCGTCGCGACGCGCGTGCTGCCGTTGCGTCTGCCGTTGCCGCTGATGCAGATCGCGATCGGCGCCGTGCTGGCATGGCCGAGGTTCAACCTGCACGTCACGTTCGATCCCGAAATCTTCATGCTGCTGTTCATCCCGCCGCTGCTGTTCGCGGACGGCTGGCGAATTCCGAAGCGCGAGCTGTATCTGCAGCGGCGCGCGATCCTGATGCTCGCGTTCGGCCTCGTGTTCATGACGGTACTCGCCGTCGGCTACTTCGCGCATTGGTTGATTCCCGGCCTGCCGCTGCCGATCGCATTCGCGCTCGCCGCGGTGCTGTCGCCGACCGATGCGGTCGCGCTGTCCGGCATCGCGGGCAAGGGTCGCATCCCGCCGCAGTTGATGCATATTCTCGAAGGCGAAGCGCTGATGAACGACGCATCGGGCCTCGTCGCGCTCAAGTTCGCGATCGCGGCCGCGCTGACCGGGATGTTCTCGCTGCGCGACGCGTCGATCAGCTTCGTGATCGTCGCGTCGGGCGGCCTCGCGACGGGCGCGGCCCTCGCGTGGCTGTTCAGCGCGCTGTCGACGCGCTTCCTGAACGCCGCGCAGGAGGGCGATCCGGCGCCCGGCATCGTGATGACGCTGCTCGTGCCGTTCGCGTCGTACCTGATCGCCGAGCACCTCGCATTGTCAGGAATCCTGTCGGCCGTCGCGTCGGGGATGATGATGAACTACACGAGCTTCTCGAAGAGCAGCACGGTCGCCGCGCGCGTGCGCGCCGAGAGCACGTGGGCAATGATCGAGTTCGTGTTCAACGGCATGGTGTTCATCATGCTCGGGCTGCAGCTTCCGCACATCATCGGCCGCGCGCTCGTCGACGCGCACCATACGAGCGATGCGCTCGTCGGCGCGCTGATCGGCTACGTCGCCGCGATGCTCGCCGCGCTCTACGCGATTCGCTTCGCGTGGGTGTGGCTGCTGCGCTGGATCGCGAGCCGCCGCGCAGCGAAGCAGGGCCTCGCCGGCACGATGGCGGGCCTGCGCACGATCGCGGTGATGACGGTGGGCGGCGTGCGCGGCGCGATCACGCTCGCCGGCGTGCTGTCGATTCCGGTCGCGCTCGCCGACGGCACCCCGCTCGCGGGCCGCGACATCGCGATCTTCGTCGCATCGGGCGTGATCCTCGGCTCGCTCGTCGCCGCGGTGATCGGCTTGCCGTTCCTGCTGCGCGGCGTGCGCCCGATGCGCAACCCGCACGCGGAGGAAGAGCGCGCCGCGCGCGCGGCGGCCGCGCAGGCGGCGATCCGCGCGGTCGACGCGGCGCACGACACGCTCGCTGTCGATCTCGACGAGACAGCCGCCGCGCGCTGCGCGGACGTGACGGCGCGCGTGATGGACCTGTACCGCCGCCGGCTCGCGAGCTTGGCCGACGACGGCGCGACGCCGCGCGAGGAGGCGCGGCAGACGGAGAAGATGGAATTGCACCTGAAGATCGCGGCGATCCGCGCGGAGCGGACGGTGCTCTATCGGCTGCGCGGCGAGCAGGAGATCAACGACGAGACGCTCGCCAAGCTGATGCGCGAGGTCGATCTGGCGGAAACGGCGCTGTCGACGCGCAACAAGGGAATCGTCTGACGCAGCGCGCGCCGACGCGCGTCATCGTCGCTCGATGAGCGAACGGCGCAGCGGCGAAGCAACGGACGGACGAAGGGCAAAACAAAGAAGCCGAAGCAGCGCAAAAACGGCGGGCTGCCGCGCAATGCCCCGCGCAGCCGCCCGCCGCCGCTTGAACGGCGCTCACGCCGCGCTCAAGACTTCGCGACGACAACCGGAATCCCGCGCAGCGCGCCCGCGCCCTTCATCTCGTCGAGCGCGCGCTGCACGGCCGCGCCCGTCGCCGCGTCGATCGAAAGACGCGCGGCCAGTTCGCGCTCGGCGCGCTTCACGCTCGCGACGTTCGCGAGCTTCACGTGCCCGTAGCCGCGCGCCTTCGCGTGCAGCTCCGCGAGCCGCGCCACCGTATCGGCCGTCTGCGGCGAGAGCGCCGCGAGTGCGCGGCGCATCGTCGCCTCGTAGTCGTCGGCGAGCGCGCGCTCCATCTTGCGCTCGACCGTGCCGCCGAACGGATCGAGCCACGTGCCGCGCAGGCTGCGCACGCGCGCGAGCAAGCCGAGCACCGGCCACAGCCATTGGCCGAACACCTGCTTTCTCGGCGCGGCGCCGCCCCGGCCAGCCTTCGCGGTCGCGGGCGGCGCAAGATTGAACCTGACGCGAAAGTCCTTGCCCGCGGCACCTTCGAACTGCGCTTCGAGCGCCGTGCGGAACGCGCCGTCCGCGTAGAGCCGCGCGACCTCATACTCGTCCTTCACCGCGAGCAGCCGATGAAACGTCGTCGCGACCGCGCGCGCGATACGCTCGTCGCCTGCCGCGCGCGCGGCGCCGACGAGCGCGCGATAGCGCTCGACGTAGCGCGCGCCGCCATAGTCGGCCAGGCGCGCCTCGCGATCGGCGACGAGCGCGTCGAGCGTCTGCGGCGGCAGCGGTTCGTGCACCGGATGGCGCGCGTCCCACAGCGCGTCGAGGCCCGCCGCATCGCCCGCCGCCATCCGGCCGATCGAGAACGCGAGCTTGTTCATCGGCACCGCGACGTTGTTCAGCTCGATCGCGCGCATCAGCGCGTCGAGCGACACCGGCACGAGGCCCTGCTGCCACGCGAAGCCGAGCATCAGGATGTTCGCGCCGATCGTGTCGCCCAAGAACTTCGTCGCGAGCGCCTGCGCGTCGCAGCTCGACAGGAAGCCGTCGCCCGCCGCGTGCCGCATCTTCGCGACGAGCGCATCCGCGTGCAGGTTCGCATCCGGATCGCGAACGAACGCCGCGTTCGGGATCGCATGCATGTTTACGACGATCCGCGTGCGCTCGCGGCGCACCGTCTGCAATGCATCGGCGCTCGCGCCGACGACCATGTCGCACGCGAGCAGCACGTCGGCCTGCTGCGTGTCGATCCGCACCTGATTGAGCCACGCGTCCGACGACGCGATCCGCACGAACGACAGCACCGCGCCGCCCTTCTGCGCGAAGCCCATGAAGTCGAGCACCGACGCGCTCTTGCCTTCGAGATGCGCGGCCATGCTGACGAGTGCGCCGACCGTCACGACGCCCGTGCCGCCGACGCCCGTCACGAGCATGTCGTACGGCGCGGCGTCGAGATGCGTCGCGGGGCGCGGCAGCGCATCAACGCGCGCGGCGAGCGCGGCCTCGTCGAACGCGACGCCCGCCGCCTTCTTCAGCTTCGCGCCCTCGATCGTCACGAAGCTCGGGCAGAAGCCGTTCACGCACGAGAAATCCTTGTTGCACGACGACTGGTCGATGCGCCGCTTGCGGCCGAGCACGGTCTCGACGGACTCGACCGACAGGCAGTTCGACTGCACGCCGCAATCGCCGCAGCCTTCGCAGACGGCTTCGTTGATGAAGAGCCGCTTGTCCGGATCGGGGAACGCGCCCTTCTTGCGGCGGCGGCGCTTCTCGGCCGCGCAGGTCTGGTCGTAGATCAGCACGGTCACGCCCGGCGTGTCGCGCAGCTCGCGCTGCACCGCGTCGAGCTCGCGGCGGTGGTGGAACGTCGTGCCTCGCGGGAACAGATCGTGATGGCCGTCATACTTCTCCGGCTCGTCTGACACGACGACGAAGCGCGACACGCCTTCCGCCTCGACTTGCCGTGCGATCTGCGGCACCGAGATGCTGCCGTCGACGGGCTGGCCGCCCGTCATCGCGACCGCATCGTTGTAGAGGATCTTGTAGGTGATGTTCGCGCGCGCGGCGACCGCCTGCCGGATCGCGAGGATCCCTGAATGAAAATACGTGCCGTCGCCGAGATTCTGGAACACGTGGCGCGTGTTCGTGAACATCGCGTGCGCGGCCCAGTCGACGCCCTCGCCGCCCATCTGGATAAGCCCCGTCGTGTCGCGCTCCATCCACGACGCCATGAAGTGGCAGCCGATCCCCGCCTGCGCGATCGAGCCCTCCGGCACCTTCGTCGACGTGTTGTGCGGGCAGCCCGAGCAGAAGTACGGCGTGCGCCGCACCGCATCGGCTTCGTTCGACAGGATCGTCGGCGCGACGAGATCGACGACGCGCGCGCGGCGATCGAGCGCGGGCTTGTGGCGCGCGAGCCAGCCGGCGAACACGGGCAGGATCCGCGACGGCCGCAGCTCGCCGAGCTCGGACAGGAGCGGCGCGCCCGCCGCGTCGTGCTTGCCGAGCACGACGGGCCGCGCGCCCGACGCGCGGTTGTACAGATGGTCCTTGATCTGCTGCTCGATCACGGGGCCTTTCTCCTCGATCACGAGCACTTCGGCGAGGCCGCCGACGAACGTGTCGATCCGCGACATCTCGAGCGGGAACGACAGGCCGACCTTGTAGATCCGCACGCCGGCCGCGTCGAGATCGGCGAGCGTCAGGTCGAGCCGGCGCAGCGCCTCCATCAGATCCAGATGCGCCTTGCCGCACGTGACGATGCCGACGTTCGCGTGCGCGCTCTTCGCCACCCACTTGTCGATGCTGTTCGCGCGCGCGAAGTGCCGCACCGCGTCGAGCTTCGCGGCGAGCCGCGCCTCGATCGTGAGGCTCGGCAGATCGGGCCAGCGGTTGTGCAGGCCGCCCGCGGGCGGCGCAAAGCCCTCGGGCGCGGGCCAGCGCATCGTCAGCGCGTCGAGATCGACGGTCGAGCCGGACTCGACCGTCTCCGAGATCGCCTTGAAGCCGACCCACGCGCCCGAGTAGCGCGACATCGCCCAGCCGTACAGGCCGAACTCGAGCATGTCGGCGATGTTCGACGGATTCACGATCGGCATGTGCCACGCGATCATCGCGAAGTCGCTCTGATGCGGCATCGACGACGACACGCAGCCGTGATCGTCGCCCGCCACCACGAGCACGCCGCCGTGCGGCGACGAGCCGTACGCGTTGCCGTGCTTGAGCGCGTCGCCCGCGCGGTCGACGCCCGGGCCCTTGCCGTACCACATCGCGAATACGCCGTCGACGGTGCGCTCCGGATCGGCCTCGACGCGCTGCGTGCCGAGCACCGCCGTGCCGCCGAGCTCCTCGTTGATCGCGGGCAGGAAGCGCACGCCGCACGCGTCGAGCTGCTGCTTCGCCTTCCACAGCTGCTGGTCGACCATCCCGAGCGGCGAGCCGCGATAGCCGCTGACGAAGCCCGCCGTGTTCACGCCCTGCTCGGCGTCGAGCGCGCGCTGCATCAGCAACAGGCGCACGAGCGCCTGCGTGCCCGTCAGGAAGATGCGGCCGCGCGTCGCGGAAAGATTGTCGGTCAGGCGATAGTCGGCCAACGCGGGCGGGCCGTCGATCGGCAGGCGGGCGTTCATTGTCGTCTCCTCGATGTGCTGTTCGCGATTGCGGCATCGCCTCGCGCCGGAAAGGCGTGGCGCCCTGTTTCGATGCGCAACCCAATGCACTTTATTTTTTTACGCCAATAGAAGAATTTCTTTGCTTATCTTGATATCGATCAACGTTTTCGAGAAAGACGGCTGAAGCTTTGCTTGCAATTTGAGAAGGATTTCGCTCCGGGCCGGATCAGCGGGTCAGACCGGGTGGGCGCCGCCTTCGGCGGGCGGCGTAGTCGGCGTAGTCGGCGTAGTCGGCGCAGTCGGCGTGCCCGGCGCACCGGCCGGGCCGGGCGCATCGGATGCATCGGTCGCCGGCTGCGGTTCGATCGGCTCGATGTCGTTAAAGCGCGTGTAGTCGATGTGCGTCATGCCGTCGACCTCGCTCATCAGATCGACATAGCGGTGATGCCAGCGGATGTCGCCGTGCTCCCACGCGTGGCGCGCCTGCATCATCTGCGTGGTGGTTTCGTCGGAGCCCTCGATCATCACGAGCAGCAGCGCGCGGCGCTCGGCGAGCGATTCGGCCGTCTCGCCGAACAGCGGGCTCGATTCGTCGATCACGTGCATCAGGTTCCAGCCGAGCAGGAAGATCGGATGCTCGCTGCGCACGAGCTTCAGATCGTGGATCTTCAGCAGCGAATAGCCCTCGGACGATAGCTCGCGCCGCATCAGCCGCAGCTTCGCGCGCGCCTCGGCGATCACGTTCTGCCGCGCGTTCGCCGCGCGCACCATCAGCGTCATCCGGCCGTTGAGCGGACGCACGATCGCATGGCGCGCGAACATGATCTTCGCGCGCGGCCGCGCGAAGCGCGCGAACACGAGCCCCGTCGACAACGCGATCCCCGACATCCCGACGAAGATCTCGAGCGTCGCAACAGCGTGCGCGTAGACGGTTTGCGGATGCATGTCGCCGTAGCCGACCGTCGCGAGCGTCTCGACGCTGAAGAAGAACGCGCCCGCGAAGCCGGGCGGCGACTGGTTCGCGATCGGCGCGTCGCCGAGCAGGTACAGCAGCGCGAACAGCGTGTTGTTCACGACGAACAGCGCGGCGAGCGACGCGAAGAACACCGGCCAGCTCACCTTGAGCGCCCAGTAGTAGAGATCGCGCCAGACGGAGGCCGGCATGCCGTACGCGATCACGTCGCGCGTGCCGGACCAGATCCTGCGGCCGCCGCGCGGCGGCTTGCGCGCGCCTGAGCCGCTGCCGACGGGAGGCTCGGGGGGGTGCTGGGAAGAGGAATCGACGTTCATCGCAGTCTCGCCGGGGTCGGGTGCGGCGAGCGTAGCATGCAGCGCTTACGATGGGTCGTCACGCCGCCCGGTTCGTTCGATGCGCGCGACGCGCCCGGCCTTCCGCGGGCAGGTGCCGGGCCCCGCCGCCCGTCACTGGCGCGGCTGCTCGATGAATTGCTGAACCTGCTTGAGCGTGACCTTGCCGGTATGCGCGGCGTCGATTTCATCGAAGTGCTTCGCGACGTAACCGAGGCCGCTTGCTTGCGCCTGCGCCTTCGTGACCGCCGCGCCGTTGCCGAGCGCGCTGCTCGCGCCGAGGCTCGCCGCGAGCCGGCTTTGCGCCTGCTGCTGCAACTGCGCGCCTGTCGTCGCGGAAGCCGACGCCGGCACGGCGGAAGCGGCCTTCGGGAAGAACGGGCCGTCGACGCCGCCGTGCAGCGGCGGAACGGACGAGACGGCCTGCAAGGTTTCGGCGGATGCGCCCAACGCGAACGTCGCGGCGACAGCGAATGCGATCGCCGGGAACACGCGCTGCAACTGATGAATCTGGAACATGACGTGACTCGCAATATCGGGGTTCAAGGAGCGGGCCGCCGATGGCGCGGCCCGCTCGCCGCAAACTCAGCGGGCCGCGGCGGCCCGCGCGATTTTCGCCGTCGGCGTATTGGCCGGGCTCTCGTCGGGCCACGGCGACGGCAGCGCCGCGAGCGTCAGCGCGTTCGCCACGGGCCGGTTCTGGTAGAACGCGACGAGATCCGACTTCATCTGCGGCCTCGCGGCATCGTCGAGGTAAATCATGTGGCCGCCCTGATAGAACGTGACCTGCAGGTTCGGGGCGAGACCGGACACCGTCTGCAGCCGCGCGAGCTCCTTTTCCGTTTCGAAATACGGCGTCGCGAGATCATGATAGCCGTTCGACGCCAGCACCTTCAGCTTCGGATTCAGTTGCAGCGCGGCGAGCAGATCCGGGATCGTGTCCGGATACGGCTGCCCCGCATGGCTGAAGTTCCACACGCCAATGATGTCGGGATTCAGCGTCTGATACGTCGCGTTCGGCGCGGCGTAGCCGAGGTCGTTCGGCATCTGCGACGCCAGCGCCGTCGTGAACGGCTTCGAGATCAGGATGTCGGAGGGATCGTCGTCGCTCGCAAGGCGCGGATCGCCGTTCGGCAGCGACACGCGGCCGTCGTAGCGGCCGATCGTGTCGCCCGGCACGAGCGTCGTCTGCCCGGGCGAAGCCTCGGTGTCGTAGAAATACTGGAAGTACGCGTTGAGCGATGCGGTCGTCATGCCCGTTTGCGCCGACCACGCCGCGAGCGTGCCGCCGTCCGGCGACACCGGCGACGAGGCCGTCGCGTAATGCACGATCGGCGTGTACTGCGCGGTCACGAAATCCTGAATGCGCTGCGCATACGCGCCCAGATTCGCCGGCGACGGCGACGCCTGGTTGAAGTACGCCGCCACCTGCGCGTACGACGGGAAAGTGCCGACCGCCTGATCCCCGGTCGCCGCCATGTAGTTCAGGATCGACGACTGCAGCACGATGCCCGTCAGCTGCACGCCCGCCGATTCGAGCGCGAGCGCGAGCATGTCCGTGCGCGGCGTGCCGTACGATTCGCCGTACAGGTAGATCGGCGATCCGCTGCGGCCGTTGACGGACAGATAGCGGCGAATGAAGTCGCGCATCACCTTGACGTCGGCGTCCGCGCCCCAGAACGTCTGGTTCGTGTTCGGCTGGATGGCCTCCGACAGGCCGGTGCCGGGCGGATCGATGAACACCATGTCGGTGGTCGCGATCAGGCTTTCCGGATTGTCGACGAGCGGGAAATTCGGCCAGTTGGTCATCAGCGGATCGGGCGTCGCGACGCGCGTCGGCGCGAACGAACCGAGCCGCAGCCACACCGACGACGAACCGGGCCCGCCGTTGTAGAAGAAAGTGACGGGCCGCGGCGAACCGTTCTGGCTCGGGACGGTATACGCGACATACGACATCGTCGCTTCGGCGTTGCCGTTCGGATCGTAGGCCGTCAGATGTCCTGTCGTGGTCAGGTAGTCGACCGACGCGCCGTTCGACGACCATTGACGGCTCATCACCGCGGCGCGCTCGGATACCTGCGACGCGGGAAGCCCGTCGCCCGCCTTCGGCGAGTAAGCGGTCGGGTCCGTATACGGTTGATTGAGTTGCGCGGGCGTCGTGCTGCTCTGCAGATCGTCGCCACACCCTCCCACCGCCAGCAGCATCGTCGAGACGACCGCCGCCGCCGACATCCGGCGGCGCCATCCCGCCGATCCGGCGCGCCCTCCATCCATCGATCTTTTCATTTTCGCTTTCTATTTATTTCAAGACGTAAGGCATGACGACGCAATGCCTTCCTCGGTATTGTCTCAATTGATTTACTCAATTTTTTTGCATCGTAATTATGAAAAAATGGCCCGTCAACCATCATTTCCACCATTGATTATTTGATGGCAAAAAGATAAATCCGCCCGCATTTGCCTCTTGCCGCAAAGCAATCACGTGCGACAAGCGAGCTGCGGCGCACACGGCGCGCATCTCAATATATGGACATCTGTCGCATACGCAGAGAACTGGCGAACATCGAAGATCCGCGGCTCGGCGAGTTGCGATAAAACGCGATTGGGTCACGGCAAAACGCTTATCGGGAAATGCCGAAGCACGCAGACGGAATCGGCATCCGAATCGGAGAATGAAAACAAAACGGGCACATTCCGATTGAATGGAATGCGCCCGTGGATTTCCGAAAGGATAATGCAAGCATCAACCGGCGGAAAGCAATGAAACGGTCGCGCGGCAATTCCGATCCGGGCGGATGCCGAGCGGCGCGCGCGAACCGCCGACCGGCCGACGCTTACTTGCGATCGACGATGATCTTGTCGAACGTGCCGCCGTCGGCGAAATGCGTCTTCTGCGCGTTCGCCCAGTTGCCGAAGATCTGTTCGACGCTGAACGTCTTGAGCGGCTTGAACTCGCTCGCGTGCTTCTTCAGCACGTTCGGATCGCGCGGACGCAGATGGTGCCGCGCGACGATCTCCTGCCCCGCGGGCGAATACAGATACTCGATATACGCCTGCGCCTCTTTGCGCGTGCCCTTCTTGTCGACGACCTTGTCGACGATCGCGACGGGCGGCTCCGCGAGGATGCTCGCCGACGGATAGACGGCATCGAAGCTCGCGCCCGCCGCGCCCGTGTCGATCAGCGCGACCTCGTTCTCGAACGTGACGAGCACGTCGCCGATCCCGCGCTGCGTGAACGTCGTCGTCGCGCCGCGGCCGCCGGAGTCGAGCACCGGCACGTTGCGGAAGATCGCCTTCTCGAAATCGAGCGCCTGCTGATCGGTCGCGCCCTTCAGCTTCTGATAGCCCCACGCGGCGAGATACGCGTAGCGGCCGTTGCCCGACGTCTTCGGATTCGCGATGATCACCTGCACGCCCGGCTTCGCGAGATCGCTCCAGTCCTTGATCTGCTTCGGATTGCCGTGGCGCACGAGGAACACCATCGTCGTCGAGTACGGCGAGCTGTTGTTCGGCAAGCGCGTGCGCCAGTCCTTCGGCAGCAGTTGGCCGCGCTCGGCGAGGAGATCGATGTCGTTCGGCTGGTTCATCGTCACGACATCCGCCTGCAGCCCCTGCAGCACCGACAGCGCCTGCGCGCTCGACGCGCCGTGCGACTGACGGATCGACACCGCCTCGCCCGTCTTCTGCTTGTACGCGGCGATGAAGCTCGCGTTGATGTCCTTGTACAGTTCGCGCGTGACGTCGTAGGACACGTTCAGCAGCGACGTGTCGGCGTGCGCGGCCGTCACGAGCATCGCCGCGGCGATGCCGGCGAAGAGCCGACGGCCGATTCCTGGGTTGTGCTTCATCGTTGGTGCTCCGCTGGTGGTTCGGGGTGATTCGTCAGGTTTTGGTAAGCGACGATTTTAGCGGCGAACGCCGCGACGCGAGCCAATCTGTCGTGGATAGCGATGCGCGAAGGCTGATTTGGCGGGACGGGCGGGGAAGGTTCGGCGATTCGATGGTCGGGCAACCCGGCAGCCTGGCGATTCGACGGCGCGCGCCGAGCCGCGACGCCCCATTTGCACCGCGCACCGGCGCAAGCGCCGCGCACGACGCACGAACCGCATGACGTGCGCCGCCATGTCGCAGCCTCTCGCCATCGCGCCCCGTCGACGATCCGATTGCGCTCCGAATGGTCGCTCAATCACGAACTCATGCGACAAATGAGAAAATCAAAAATCATTCGTCGTTCCAGGCGGTGAACTACAATTTACATCATCGGCATTCAATTCAGTTTATCGTCATGATTGAACGCAAAATAAACAAATCAAAACCATCAAGATTATTCGACCGCGCGTTTCCGCCTGCGCCATAACTTCCCCCACCACCTCGAGTGGAGCACGCTCATGCGAAGCAGAAAACCTTTGATTTCGCTCATCGTGCCCTTCTACAACGAATACGACGCCGCCGATATATTCTTTGCCGAGACAATTCCCGTTCTCGAATCAGTCGAGTCGGTTCGTTTCGAGATCGTATGCATCAACGACGGAAGCAGCGATGGAACGCTCGACAAACTGATTTCTGCGAGTTCTCGTGATCCGCGTGTACGCGTCGTCGACCTGACGCGCCATTTCGGCAAGGAGGCCGCGCTGACGGCCGGCATGGACGAAGCGACAGGCGCCGCCGTCATTCCCATCGACGCCGATTTGCAGGACCCTCCCGGCCTGATTCCGCTGATGATCGATCATTGGCGCCGCGGCGCCGAAGTGGTTGCGGCCAGGCGGACCAACAGGAAGTGCGACTCGTTCGCCCAGCGCACCGCATCGGCGCTCTACTATCGCGTGCACAACGCGCTTTCCGAAGTCGAAATGCCGGAAAACGTCGGCGATTTTCGCCTGATGGATCGCCAGGTCGTCGATGCATTGCGAAGCTTGCCGGAACGGCGGCGTTTTATGAAGGGCCTGTTCGCATGGGTGGGCTTCCGGACCGTGATCGTCGAATATCAGCGCGAACCCCGCCGAGCCGGCCGCTCGAAATTCTCCGGATGGCGGCTGTGGAATTTCGCGCTCGAAGGCATCACGAGCTTCAGCACCGTCCCGCTTCGCAGTTGGACCTACGTCGGGCTCGTCATTGCGATACTGGCATTTGCTTACGGCGCGTTCATCACCATTCGCACGCTGCTATTCGGGAATCCCGTTCCCGGATATGCATCGCTCATTTCCGTCATTCTTTTCATGAGCGGAATCGAGCTCATCGGCATCGGCGTCGTCGGGGAGTATGTCGGGCGCATCTACCATGAATCGAAGCAGCGCCCAATCTATCTGGTCCGACGCCGATATCGCACGGAAAGCCGCGAGGGCGCCGCGTCGATTCGGCACAATCATGCACATCCGGCTTGCGTACCGCTCGAATTTCCGGTCAGGCGCGCCACCGGGACAAACCGCCGGGCAACCGCGCCCGATACGGCACCCCAGGTCCCCTCGCACCAGTTCACCGAATAGCGGGCGCATACCGATCATGTACGTCCCGCGCCCCTCGACGCCCACGACCGACCGCCCGGTGAGCGAGTGGCTGACGCGACGGCGGATCATCCTCTACAGCAGTGTGATGCTCGTGCTTTATGGGCTGTTTTTTCTGGCCTGGGCCGGGATCAGCCGTCGCTTCGCCGCGTTCGACGTGGTTCGGCCCGGACCGGACTTCGCCGTATTCTGGTCGGCGTCGTACTTGATGCTGCACGGTTCGCCCTGGCAAGCCTACGACCATCGCATCCTCTCGGATCTCGTACTGACGCTGCTCGCCGATTTTCAACGTGAGAATTTCGTCGCCTGGTTGTATCCGCCCACGTATCTGCTCATGGTGACGCCGCTGGCGTTGCTTCCGTTTTCCATCGCGTATCCGTGCTTCATCGGCGCGAGTCTCGTGGGGTACGTCATCGCCGTGCTTCGTATTTCCAACACAGCCGGCATCCACGACGCGCCGAGCCTCGGCTGGATACCGCTCGTCGCGTCCCCGTGCATCTTCGTCACGGCCACCTTCGGGCAGAACGCCATGCTGACGGCCGCTTGCGCCGCGCTCGCGGTGTACTGGATCGACCGCAAGCCGATATGGGCAGGCATTTGCATCGGATTGCTCACGGTAAAACCGCAGATGGCGCTGCTGTTTCCATTCGCCCTGATCGCCGTGCGCGCGTGGCGCGTGCTCGCATCGGCCGCGGCGAGCGCAATCCTGTTGTCCGGGATTGCCGTGCTGGTTTGCGGCGTCGAGCCGCTGCGCCTGTTCGCCGTCAATGCGGGACTCGCGCGATCGATCATTCTCGAGCATGGCGTCGTGTTCTGGTTCGCGTCGCCGACATCGTTCGCCACGCTACGCCTGAGCGAAGTGCCGCTGGTTCTCGCATACGTCGGGCACGGTTTCGTGGCCGTCGTGGCCATCGCCGCGACACGCGGCGTATGGAAAAGCACGCGCGACACGCGGTTGCGAGGCGCAGTCCTGTTCGTCTCGACGCTCGTATCGAATCCGTACCTGTGGCACTACGAGCTGGCCTGGCTCGGCGTCGCACTTTCATGCATCGCCGCGATCGGCCTGCGCGACGGCTGGCTGCGCGGCGAGCAGGCCGCGGTGATGTCGGCTTGGCTGCTGCCCGTCTACGAGATGCTGAATCCGTGGCTCAAGCTCCCGCAGATCGGCCCGTTCGTGCTGCTGTTCACGCTCCTGCTCATCCTGCGCCGCGTGCGAATCTCGGCTCAAAACGCGAGCCTTGGCGGCACATAGACGCCGTAGTACGGCCCGACGCCGGTTGCGGGGCCGGTCAGTTTGACGCCGCTGACGAAGTGCCCCTGGATGTACTTGGCGCTCCCGCCGACCGATGCGTCGATATGGAAGGCGGCAAAGGCGACGATCGCGACATAGGTCTTGGTGGCCATCTGCGTGACGACCGGCAGCACCACGATCGTCCCCACGGGAACCGAGTTGTAAAGGGATGCCTTCACGCCGGCAGCGAGCCAGATACTGTCGCCGATGGCAAGCGGCGACGGATTGCCGGTCGCCATCAGGTTCGCCATCGACGTCACGTCGTTCGCCGTCGACTGAAACGAAGTCCATTGGCCTGCCATGCAGGACGTGCCGTATGTCTGTCCGTTCGTCACGATGAATTCGTACGGCAGATTCGTCGACGGATTGACGCGCGGCTGATTGGTCGCCAGGTTCCAATATTGGTTGTAGATGCACTGGTCCAACGCAAGCGGAAACAAGCCGCCCGAAGCGATTCCGCCAGGCGCGGCGAGGGCCGCGACGGCGGTGGCGCCGCCAGACGCGCTGGCGATGCCGAGCAGGCCGCCCAGCAGCAACGGTATCGCTCCGCCATTCACGCCCGCCGTGCGCGTTGCCGTGACCTGCACGGCGGGGGCATCGTAGGTTCCGGGTGTAATGGTCGTCGCTTGCATGCCGGCCGGCGTGCCGGTCAGGTTCCAGTATCCGGCCGTGGCCGTGCCCTTCGACAGCGCGACGCCGTCCGATGCGTTGAGCGCGACTGCGCCGTTCGCCGCCGAGACGGCCTGCGCCCAGTTCGGCCCGACGCCGATGGACTGCATCAACGCCGCCGCACCGGCCAATGCCGCCGCATCGGCTGCGTTTTGCAGCTCGTTGCGCACCACCGCCACGCGCGCGATGTCGATCGCGAATGCGCCGAACGACAGCAGCGGTATGAGGAACAACAAGAAGAACAGCGCGATCGAGCCGTCCTGCCGTTTCGCGGCCTGCCCGCTCGCTCGAGGATCGAGCGCAAGCCGGTGCGTATAGGTGACGAGTCGCATGCGCCGCATCATTCGTAGTTCATGACGGTCGTAGCTGTGATGGTGACGGGCCCCGTCAATGCGCTGAACGCCGACCCCAGCACCAGACCGGTGTACGTATAGCTGATGGTCACGGACAACGGATTGCCCGAAGACGTTCCGCTCGGCTGACTGACGGCGACGGTAGGCGCCGTCGCCGTGCCGCCGGTGATGAGATTGTTTTGCGTGTACGCCAGCGCAACGGTGCTGATCTGCGCGGTGCTCAGTTGCGGCACGTGCAGTACGACGCCCGCGCGCGCGGCTTCGCGGCTCGCGTTCGTGATCACCGCCTTGTCGCACAGAATGAAGCTCACGTCGATGATGCCGAGGAGCACCATCAAAAGAAAAGGAAGCATCAGAACGAATTCAAGCGAGACGACGCCGCGCTGCCCGCCGGCGAACCCCGCGCGCAGTCTCATTTTTCCGCCCTCGGCCCCGGACGCGCGACGTCCGGTCGAGCGCCGCTCGCCGTCGGCTGTGTCTGCGCCGGGTTGCGCGACGCGAGCTTCGCGCGCACGGCCCGATAAACACGCAGATTGTCGGCTACCGCCGAAGGCGGGAGCTCGGACGACAGGATCCGCTTCGCCGAATCCACGTTGCCGAGGACGCCATATGCGAACGCGAGGCTCTGACGCGCCTGCCAAGGCGCATCCGGCAGGCCGGCGACGTCGAGCAGGACGTTCACGCCTTCGCGGGAGCGGTTGCTCAGGACGAGCGACAGCCCAAGGTTGACGCGCAGCCCCTGTTCATCCGGATGCGCGAGCAGCGCGTCGCGATAGACCGCCTGTGCGTCCGCGTGCCGCCCCTCCATGTCGAGCGCGGCGCCCAGCCCTTCGGCTGCGAGCGGATTGCCCGGTTGCTCCGCAAGCAATTCGCGATACTGACGAACCGCATCGTCGAGACGGCGCTGCCGCAGCGCGACGCGGGCGAGGCCGAGCCGTGCGCCGGGCTGGGTCGGCGCTTGCTCGGCGGCTTGCGAATACAGCACGCGCGCGCGCGCCAGGTTGCCGGATCGGTAATAGACGTCTGCCAGGCCAAGTCTCGCCGCAAGCGCATCGGGATGCGCATTGAGCACCTTTTCATACAGCGTGGCGGCGAGATCGATGTTGCCGCCGGACAGCGCGCTGTCCGCAATGCGCAGGTCGGCGCCCGGATCGTCGATCCGATGCGACAGGACCGGGCGCGTCTGGAGTCCCGGATGCGTGCATCCTCCCCAGACGATCGGCAATACGATCGCGAGCCAGGCCGTTTCGAAGATCGAATGTCTCATTTGAATATCGCGAGCAGGCGAATCACGGCGGGACCGCCCGCAATCAAGGCAACGGTCGGCAGGATGAACATCATCATCGGTAACGTAATTTTCGGCGCCAGCTTCGCCGCTTTCTCTTCGAGTGCAATGAGCTGCTCCGCCCGTTCGGCCCGCGACAGCGTCCGCAGCGCCTGTGTAATCGGCGTGCCGTATTGTTGGGATTGAATCAGGGTCGCGGCGAGGGATCGCGCGGACGGCAGGTCGACACGCGCGGCGAAGTTGATCAGAACGGCAGCGCTGCCGCCGCCGATCGTCATCTCGTCCGCGCAAACCGACAATTCATCGGCGAGCGGCGGACAGATACGCGCCAGCTCGAGCGAGACACGTTTGATGCTGGTCGCGAGACTGTTGCCCGCCATCGTGCAGATGACCAACAGATCGAGCGCGTCGGGCAGGCACGCAGCAATCTTCCGGCGACGGCGGGCGATCAGCGCGGCGAGGACGTACTCCGGCACGATCAGGCCGACGACGAATGCGCCGATCATCACCAGTGCGCGAATGACGAAATACGTGCCGAAACGCGGGATATACGGGCTCAGCAAAAGCGCGGCGCCAGCGAGCAGCAATGCGCAAGACAACTTGATCCCGATCATCGACGACACCGCGCGACGTTCGCGAAAACCTGCACGCGTCAATTGGCGGCCGAGCTTCACGCGCTGCATCGGATCGAATTCCGGCAGCCGTTCGCCGAGCCGAGCCAGTTGTCGCGACAGACCCTGACGAAAATCCTCGCGATGGAGCATTGTCATCGCCGATGGCGCGCCCGCCTGTGCGGTCACGCGCCGCACGCGCTCGGCGATTCTGTCGCGCGTGCGCCCGCCCGGGTTGGCGAGCACGAGGACGACGCAGCCGAGCAGGAGCAGCAGCGCGAATCCTCTGCTGAGAAGGAACCATAGGGAAGCGTCGGCAAGCGTCGTCATCTCGACGTGTCCAGTTTCGACAACTTCCGGATCAGCACGAGCCCGATCATGAGCATCACGGCGGCCGTCGTCAGCATGGTGTGGCCCGGATTCGTCGTGAACAGGAGCTCGACGTACGGCCGGTTCACGACATAGAGCACGCCGATGATCAAGAACGGCATGACCGAAATGATGTTGGTCGTGATGCGCCCTTCGGCGGTCAGCGCCCGGGATTTCAGCCGGATGTCCCGGCGCGTGCGGATGATCGCCGACAATTCGTCCAGGGTTTCGCCGAGGCTGCCTCCCGTCTCGCGCTGCAGCAGCAGGTACACGGTGAACAGCGAAAAATCCGCGATCAGGAGCCGCTCCGCCGCCTGGTTCAGCACGTCCTTCAGGTCCATTCCCAATCGCAGGCTGTCTCCCATGACGCGGAACGTCGACCGTACGGGCTCGACCGCGCCGTCTCCCGCGTTGCTGATCGCCTGCGTGACCGGAATGCCGGCGCGGGCAGAGCGAACGATCAGGTCGATCGTATCGGGCAGCGCTTCCAGAAAGCGGGCGCGAAACCGCATGATCAGTGCGCGATAGCCAAGTCGCACCGCGAAAAGAGGCAGCCCCAGATAAATGAGCGGACGCATCGCGCCGGGCGGTTCGAAGAGCTCGATCGCCAACACGGCGGCGACCACGCCGGCAACCGCGCTTGCGCCCATGATGCGCAGGCCGCTGCGGCCGCTCGCCGTACGGACGCGATCGGCGTATTGCTGAAACCACGAACGCAGCCTGCCGCGCCGCTGTTCCAGATTGAACAATGCGGTTCCGGATTCCGACCGGGCGACTCCGGCGTTGCCGCCCTCGGACGGCAGGATTCGGCGTAATCGCTCGTTGATGCGACGCGCTGGCGCATTGCGCGCGCGATCGCGCAGCGACGACAGCACGAGGCCGATTGCCAGGATCACGAAAAATGCACAGGCTGCGAAGATATTTGCCGTCATTGCCGGAACACCTCGGCCAACGCGCCCTCGAGGCCGAAATAGGCGGCGCGCGCCGCGAATGCCGGTCGAATCGATGTCGATTCGAACGCGCCCTTGACCTCCTCTCTCGTCGTGTCGGCATCCTGACGAAAGACGAACAGATCTTGCGTGATGACCACCTCCCCGTCCATGCCGACGATCTCGGTGACCCGCGTGACCCGACGCACGCCGTCGCGCATCCGTTCGACCTGGATGATCAGATGCACGGCGCTCACGATCTGGCGCCGGATCGACAGAAGCTGCAAGTTGGCGTTCGCCATCATGACCATGCTTTCGAGCCGGCTGATCGCGTCGCGCGGGGAATTCGCGTGAATCGTCGTCATCGATCCGTCGTGACCGGTGTTCATCGCCTGCAGCACGTCGAATGCTTCAGGGCCGCGAATCTCGCCGAGAATGATCCGATCGGGCCGCATCCGCAGCGCATTGCGCACCAGATCCCTTTGCGAAATCTCCCCCAATCCCTCGGTATTCTCCGGGCGCGTTTCCAGGCTGACCACATGCGGTTGAAGCAGTTGCAGCTCGGCGGCATCCTCGATGGTCACGATTCGCTCGTGTTGTTCGATATGCTGCGACATAGCATTGAGCAACGTCGTTTTGCCCGATCCGGTGCCGCCGGAAATGACGACGTTCAGCCTGCATACGCATGCCATCTTCAGCACCTGAAGCATCGCCGGCGAGAGGTTGCCTTGCTGCGCCATGCGCGCGAGCGTGATGTCGCGCTTGGCGAACTTACGGATCGAAATCGACGGGCCGCGCATCGCAATAGGCGGCAGCACGACGTTGACGCGGCTGCCGTCGGCGAGCCTCGCGTCGACCATCGGGCTGCTTTCGTCGACGCGCCGCCCCACGGCGGCCGCGATCCGCTGCGCGACGCTGACGACGTGCGCATCGTCGCGGAACTTCAATGACGTCAGCTCGAGGCGGCCGCCGCGCTCGACATAGACCTGATCGGGGCCGTTGACCAGAATGTCGGTGACCGTTTCGTCCGCCAGCAGTGGCTCGATCGGCCCGACGCCGAACATGTCGTTCAGGATCGCATCGACAATCAGCACCTGCTCGCCGGCGGTGATTTTCAACTGCTCCCGCTCGGCGGTATGAGCGGCGACCTGTTCGACGCCCGCGCGCACCTCGTCCCGTGTCTTCAACAACGCAGCGGACATGTTCATCGACGCGAATACCGCCGAGCGGATCAAGTCGAATTTGCCGGAACGAATCAGCGCTTCGTGGCTGTCGGCCGAGACCGGGATACGGACGGCAGGATGCGCCGGTGCGGGCATTTCGGACGGCGTTTGCCGGGGAGGTTCGAGATTTCGCATGCCGAACTTCACGATCTTCTCCTCAACTTCATCAGCCGCGCGTACCACGGTTCGGCGATCGACATCGGCTCGCCGGTGATGCCGTCCGCGAGCCGGCGGATTTCGCGCTGGAAGCCGGTGCGTTTCGAATCGTCGACCGGCTCGGCGAGATTCTCTGCGACGGCGAGCGTCCGCGGTTCGTGCGGCAGCTCGCGCACGTCCATCCGATCGAACGCCTTCGCAAATTCGGCCGCCTGAACGCGGCCGGCCACGGGTTCGAGCGGATTGTTCAGGATCACCGACAAGATCCGTTCGCCGGGCAGTTGCTGCGCGAAGCGCGCGAGGCGGGCGCATTCGTACGCGGCGTAAACCGAGCGATCCGCGACGATATAGACGAGATCCGACGCTTGCAGCGCGTCCTCGACCAGTTCGCCCGCCTGATTGGGAACGTCCAGCAGCACGTAGTGGAACTTGCCCTTCAGCGTGTCGACGAGATCCGCGATTGCGCCCGCGCGCAGCGATGGCGCAGCGCCATACGGCAATTCCGCGGACAGGATGTTCAGCCGGTCGCCCAGTGCGACGAACATGCGATCGACGAACGCCTCGTCCGGGCGTTGCTCCATCTGCAGCAGTTCGGTCAGCCCGTTGTTGCTGCTGAGACCGAACAGCGAATTGGCCGCGCCGCCATGCAGGTTCAGATCGACGTAGGCAACTCGGCGGAGCTTCTCGCCCGTCAGGCAGCGCGCGAGGCAAACCGCGATCGTCGTCGCGCCCACGCCGCCGCGCGCGCCGACGAAGCTCACCGTCTTGCCGGTCCGGACATGCGCGACGGCTTCGTCCGCCGTCAGTGCGCGGCGCAACAGTTCGACCGTGATCGGTTTGACGAGATAGTCGTGAACGCCGATCCCGAGCAGGTTGCGAAACAAGCCGACATCGTTTCGCGCGCCGATCGCCACGACACGCACCGAGGGATCGCACATCTCCGCGAGGCGCATCAGGTCGGAAACGGGCATCGCGGAATCCGATATGTCGACCACCAGTTGGCGCGGCGAGCGCTCGCTCTGCTGCAGGAGCCGTATCGCATCGTCGAATGTTCCGATCTGGAGATGCATCCGTGCGATGGCCAGATCCTGTGCAAAGCGACGGACGACATCCTCGCTTCCCGGATCGGACACGACTGCGACGAAGTCCGCTGCCCTCGCGGCGGCGGCGCGTTTGATGGGGTGGCGTTCCAGGACTTTCATGAGCGTGGGATCGGAAATCGATCGTGGTCAGTGGGCAATCGTCGTCGTGCTCGATTTTGCGGGCGTGGGTTGCTTGATGCGATCCTCGATGAAGCGGCGAACGGCGTCGGCCGCACCCGCCGCGTCCGCGCCGGCATAGGGCGCCGGCGCGACCAGATCCTCGGGCCGCGCCAGCATGGCTGCAAGATTTCTGTACGTCGCACAGCCGAACGCCACGCTAGGCCGCCTGAATCCCGCATCGACGAGATGCGACGGCTCCGTCAGTTGAATACAGTCTGGCGGTACAGCGTGCACGCCGTCGAAGCGGATGATCGACGCATCCGGCAGGTCGAGCGGCGGCGGCGCCGACAGGCAGCTCGCGAGCGCCAACGGTGTCAGCGCACAGACCATCGTTCGCACGCGCATCACGGCCTCCCCTCCCGACAGTCAATAGACAAAACCCGCCGCGCCGACGAGCCGCGGCGTGTCGCCCGTCAACAGGTCCAGCCCCAGATTGCGCTGGAGCGCAAATTCGAGATCGCTGCTCGGCCGCGTGACGCTGTCGATCGCTTGCTCCAGCTGACCGGGGCCGGCCGGCTGGACGATGTACGGCGTGACGATCACGACGACCTCGGATTTGTTGTCCTGAAAGCTCTTCGACGAAAACAATCGGCCGATCACGGGCAACCTGCCCAGCCCCGGCAGTTGAGAAACGATGTCGCTGGTCTGGCTTTGCAGCAAACCGCCGATTGCGAAGCTCTGCCCGCTCGACAACTCGACCGTCGTCTCGACGCGCCGCACAGTGAGCGCCGGTACCCTGACACCGCCCGTCGTCACGCTGTTCGCGGGATCGATCTCGCTGACTTCAGGCCGCACTTTCAGGCTGATCCGATTGTCGGCCAGCACGGTCGGCGTGAAGTCGAGCGAGACGCCGAACGGCTTGAATTCGATCGTGATTGCGCCCGTGTTGTTCTGCGCGATGGGAATCGGAATTTCGCCGCCGGCGAGAAAGCTCGCCGTCTCGCCGGACATCGCGGTCAGGTTGGGCTCGGCGAGCATCGTGATCAGCCCTTCCTGATCGAGCGCATCGAGCACGACGTCGATCGACCATCGCGACGTATGGAATCCGCCGCGGACCGAGAATGCGCCTGTCGGCGAAACATTGAACAGGTTGGTCGTCGGATCGAACAGCGTCCGCCCGTTGAACAAGCCGCCCATGAAATTGCCGACGTTGCCGAGCGAGCTCCAGTTGATGCCGAGCTGTTGCGTAATGTTGCGATCGACCTCAGTCACTCTGACCCGCAAATTCACCTGGACCGGCCGGGATAGCGTCAGCCGGCCGACGAGTTTCTCCTTGTCGCGCAAGTAGGGCGTGAGCGACTGCATCACGGCGTCCGCGTCGGCCGCGCTGGGTACGCGGCCGCTCACCATCAGCGATCCGGGCGCGCCGGTGACGGTCAGCCCCATCTGCGGGAATCGGGTATCCAGCACGCTCTGCAGCGATTGCGTATCGACCTGAACCACGATCGTCTTGCGCAGGATCGTCCGGTTGTTCGCACCGAGCGCGATCAGCGTCGTGGTGCCGGCCTTCTTGCCGATCACGAACACGGTGCGCGGCGTCGGCGCCTGAATGTCGGCGATGGCCGGGTCCGCAACAAACATCGCGACGGCCGGCTCGGCGAGCGACAGCATCTCGCCCTTGCCGCTCGGGACGGTCAGCGTCGAACCCGAATCCTGCGCCGACACGCCGTGCGTGAACACGCCGTACGTGAACGCGATCCCGAATCCGACGATACCGAGCCGGCAACAGTGAGCGAGCGAACGGACTATGCGCAACATTCGTGTTCCTGTCAGAAGCCGAACGGCGATTGAGTGGAAACCAAGCCGTCACTGCGTCGTCATCCGAGGCGGCGTCATGCCCTCGGCCACTCCGCTGCCGCCCCCCAATCCCGGCGGCAGCGGCGGCAGCCCGGGCGTGCCCGTATTCCCGCCCGGCGCGCCGTCGTCAATCCTCGAGCCGCGATAGATGACGACCGAGTGCAACGGCAGTTGCTGTCGAACGGCGACGTCTCGCGAGGATGCGGGCGAACGCGTCGAATCGCGAAACGCGCGCGACACGTCGCCCGCCCATACGGGCGGCGTATCGGGCTCCATCTCTTCTCCGCCCGCCGGATGACGACGGTCGCTCGTCGCGAAGCTGCGTAGCGCGAGCGACAGCGTGCCGAGGTGCGTCGCGACCGACACCACCTGCGCCGTGCGCGGATTGACTTCGAGCGTCACCGTTCGCGCCCGTGCGGTCGACTCGGTCGCATTGGGCGCCTTCGGCCGTTGAAACTCGGAGCCGACCGCCAGTACGCGAACGCGCGTGACGACCGTTTCCGATTCGATCGCGCGCTCAAGCGGAATGGACACCGCGGCGTTGCCGCCGATCTGCTGGGTCAGGAGCACATCGACGTAGTCGCCGGGCTGGATCAGGCCGGCGTTGCCCGAAACGTCGTCGATCGGAACCGAGATCGCGCGCATGCCCGGCTTGAGCGCCGCCGCGAGAAAATCGGGCGCGCCGGCCGGTATGACGTTGTCGGCGCGAAGCGGCGTACCCCCGCTGATCCGGCTGCGCAACAACGCCCCTTTCAGATCGGCGCCGGGCTGCGTCTCGACGAACGCCCCGGGCGGAACCTGGGCGCGCGGCATGCTTCGCCAGGTCAGGTCGTTATCGCGCAGCAGGAGCCCCTCGGGCAAATCGGCCGCTGCGACGCGCACGCGCTCGAGCGGCGGCGGCCCGGATGGTTTCTGAACCGATGCGGCCACGTACAGCTCGCGCATGACGAAAGCGCCGATGCCGGCGGCGATGAGAAGCGCGGCCATTCTCAGTGACTTTGGCATGGCGGCGGACACTGGCGTTATTTCATGGAAGAGGCGTTCGCCAGCGGCGCCCATATCGCGAAGGCGCCGCCCAACGCGAGCGCGACGCCGTATGGCACGCCGCGCGCTGGAACGTATGGCGACGATGTCGCCCATCGTCGCCATGCGACGGCGGCGACGGTCGCGAAGCCGAGCAGAATCCCGCCCATCCCGACGATCAGCAGAACGGGAAAAACCCGTGCCGGCCCCGCCCAGAGGAATACCGCGGCCGCCAGCTTGACGTCGCCTCCGCCGATCCAGCCGAGATGGCGAAATACCCCGAACAGCATCAACATCGCCGCGGCGATGGCGACATGACTCGCCGCCGTTTCCAAGCTGTCGCGCGCAAGCGCGGCGTCCGCGAAATAAAGCAACGCGACCGCGAACACCGCGCCGTTGGACAAACGCCGGGAGCGCATGTCCTCCACCGCGAGCAGCGCCAGGAGAAGCGAAGCTGTCGCCGGTACATAGCTGGCCATAAGGAGCGCCGTCCGTTCGCGCGCCGCCGCAGGACACTGCCGACCACTGCAAATTCGCGTCGTCCCCGGCAACACGCGAGAAAAGGAGTTAGATCAGGCCCGTGACTTTTGCAAGCAAAGTCGAAAAAACGTTCGGAAGTCCGGTGGACGTACTGCTGAGAATGGTGCCGACCGCCGCCAGCGCGACGACGACGATGCCGCCGAGGACGACATACTCGAGTGCACTGACGCCACGTTCATCGTGCAGCAGGGATTTGACATAGCGAATCATCACAACCTCCATCTCACGCGATCGGACATCAATCCTTCGGAAAAAGCGCTGCGTTACCACGGAAAGTGACGCAACACACCGATGGTGCAAAAGGTGCGAAAACGCGTTCCGTATGTGGTTGCAGGCACGGTTATGTAAATATAATTTTCATTCTCACTAAAACCCGAATCACTCACACCACTACATTTTGACGAATTAACGATCAAACACCGCACATCCAGTATATATACATTACCCCAAGCCGAAGACCGAAAGATATTCTTGATTGAATCGAAAGCTTGAATGAGTGAATTTTTTGTAGCGCAATTCGCTCCATATTTTTCACCGAGCTATCGATTTAATTCGACCCCATTTAAAGACTCGATTCGAATCGACTTATGCATCGTGATTTTCGGGTTTCCATCCTCTATACTTTCCGCCATCAACGGCAGAGCTCTTTCAACGAGAGTTGGTGGCAATTTGAAGTAGATGCTCATTGAGCAAAAAAGATAATCACTCAGGCTCGCCTACATCCAAATGGATTGATCCTTTTAAGACCGCCATGAGTACCATCCAATCCGCTCCGGAAATTCCGGGAGCAATCGGCTTTATTACTCGCGCGTATGCCTATTGCCTGCTGGTGGGTTTTGCGCTTGCGCCGGCGTTCCCGATTGCCTATCTGTGGTACTTTACCGACCCTCATCTGACCTTCGAAAGCCATCCATTCCACGAACTGGCGATCGCCGCCGCGACGCTTGCCGGCCTCTTCGCCGCCTACATAACGTGGCGCTGCTATCTGTCGTCGGGTGAGCCGCTGCTGCGCTGGCTCACACTCGGCTTTTTCGGCTTCGCGCTGATCTATTCGCTGCACGGCGCGTTCACCGGAATGGCTCATCGGAACATCTGGCTGTTCCTGCTGTACGGGCCGGCGTCGCGCCTCGTGATGTCGGTCCTGCTGCTCGTCGGGCAACTGTCTTACTTCAAGGACGCCGATCCGCCCGAGCGGCGCACGCAGCGCTCGACCTGGCTGCCGTGGATCGCCGGTTTCGTCGTCATCTGCTTCGCCGTCGCCGCGATCGCGTATTCGCCGATCGCCGGCAATCTCTGGACGCGCGCGTCGATGGAAGGCGGCGCGCTGATCGTGTCGCTCGCCAACGTTGTACTGCTGCTTGCGCGCCGCATCCGCACGCCGCTGATGCTCGTCTACGGAATCTCGGTGACGTCGTTCGCGCTGTCGTCGGCCGCGTTCATTCTCGGCAAGCCGTGGAACCACATGTGGTGGCTCGCGCATGCGATCTTCGCGGGCGGCTTCTTCCTGCTGAGCCTGGGCGTCGTCCATGCGTTCCAGACGACCCGCTCGTTCGCGACCGTGTACAGCCAGCAAGACCTGATGGCGCGGCTCGCCGAATCGATGGCGCGTACCAAACACGCGTTACATGAGCTGTAGCGAACCCACCCAAAACTCGAACACCTCGCGACCGCTGACCCGCTGACCCGCTGACCCGCCGACGGGTGCATCGAATCGACGCAAGTTCATCGAGCGGATGCAGGCGGAGATCGCGCGCGAAGCGTGACGACACATCGTTCTCGCTGCTTGCACCGGATCTCGACAACATCAAGAAGATCAACGACAACTAAGGAAATTCTGCACAACTAGCCTTCGCGAGTGCTTGCCATGAATCGTCGAGGCAGCGAGCATGTAGCCCATGAAACAAACTGACCTTGGACTGAACTTGTCGACGAAGCGCACGCGCAAGCGGGA
>NZ_LOVS01000098.1:0-136580 GCF_001523835.1 Burkholderia sp. ABCPW 14
CGCGCGCTTGCTCGCGCGGAAGGTCGGCGACTCAGTGCGCGATTCGTGGTCCGGGTAAAAAACGTCCTCCGACAGCGTGCGGCGCGTCTCGTGAGTTTTCGCAGTCGTCATAGTCCGCGCTCGCACAGTGCACGCTCTTCGGCGCGCCGTTTCACCAGACCCGGCAGCACGCGGCCGCCGGCCGTCACCCACTGCGGCCGGCCGCTGTCCGCCTCATTCATCGCGCGGCACGCGCCCTTCCAGTCGCCGCCGTTGAAGCGCTTCGCCGTCGTGCTGCCGCAGTACGCGCCCGTGCCGACGTTGTAGGCGAAGCTCGTAGCGCTCGCACTGCTGCGGCGACACCTCGACGCCATACTCTTCGCGGACCGCCTTCGCGGTGCGCGAGATCGTGTCGAAGCACGCCAGCGACTGCACGATGAATAGCTTGATCGTTGCAGGAAGTGCAGCCATGACGGGAGACGTTCAGAAAAGGCTATGCGGCGCGCAGGATGCAAGTTCCGCAGGCGCGTGCGATGTCGACGTGGCCGACTTCGGGGGAGCGCTGAGCCGCGGCGACAAGCTTCGCCGTGTCGCCCGCGCCGCCGGCCACGCCGTAGCGCCGGACGATGCCGACGAATTCCTCGACGTCGTGCCCGCGGATGCCGAGCTTCGGCATGCCGTCCTTCGTGAAGGCCGGCGCGCCGAACGCGTCGGCGCGCTGCCCGATGTGATACAGCTCGTGCTCGACGAGCGCGCACCACTGCAGGTCGCTGCACTCGCGCGCGTAGTGCGCGTCGAGCGTGATCAAGAAGGCCGGCACGCGACCGAACCACTCGCAGAGCTGCTGCTCCTGGCGGGCGCGCTGCCAGCCGCCGGCGCGGATCATCACCTCTTCGCACTGGCCGACGACGCGGCGCATCTGGCGGACGTTCTCGACCACCGCCCAGAGGTAAGCGATGTCAGCGTCGATCAGGTGCTCGTGGTCCGAGTTGTGCAGCGGCGCGCCGGCGCGCAGAAACGTTTCGGCGATCCACTCGGCGACACCACCCGCGGGTGCGATGTGCCGGAACCAGTTCGATTCGTCGAACAAAAGGTCTGGCGGCATTGGCCGCCAAAGTGCGACCCCTGTTGAAATATCCGAACGCTTACGAGATGCCACTCGTCTTTCCTCGCCGCCGTTCGCCGCTTGCGTCGCATTCAGCTCGACACGGGCACCAGTTGACAACACACTATTGCTAAACCGTCAGCGCCACTTCGAATTCTTACAAATCAATACATCTAACAATTGACCACTCTTTCAAAGAACGTCAAAATCACACCTCATTGTTATTTTTTTACATACCTTTTTGAAAGAAAATCGTGCTAATTTGTTTTTACAAAAACACCTAGAAAATCTTAAACCTAACGTTTCGGGGGGAACAAAATGAATCGCGAAGCTATTGCCGCATCCGTTGTCATAGCGGCAACCATAATACCAAGAGTCGCATTACCCCAACCTGCAAATTGCTCTGGCAGCGCCTGCAATTCCATTACGATCTTTCCTGAACAACCGGGAATACAACCGGGAGCCTACGGTGTAGGTTTGACAAACAATAGCAATGCGCCCGTTTCCGGCTCCATATCTCTACTGTTCGCCGGCTGCCTCGGCCCAACAGGATATTCCGTGCCACCGCACGGTCACGTTCACTGGGGAAATCCCGGCTACTGCACCGTCACTGCAAACCTTCAAGCGTCACATTCTTCGCAACGGTCAGACTCACAACATCAACTTTCGCAACCGAGACAAAATTCACAACCCTCCGCAATCGCGGCTTCAGCGGCCCCATCGCAATCGAGTACACATCTTCCTCCAGATGTCTTACCCACAATGGCAAGCCAGTCGATGACCACGAGCCCCTCGACGTCTACAACAATAAGGGATGACTCGAGCAGTTCATCTCGGTGAGAGCATTTGCTTTTTAATTAAAACCCATCTTAATTGGCTAGCTAGGAGAGGGCTATGTCTCGTCACATCCCTACCACCTTCGCAATCGCAATTGCATTCATCTCCTTGTCGAGTTCATCCGGCGCGATGGACATCAACGATTGCTTAAATCAAGCGATACAGAAAGGAGCCCTGTGCAGAGGAAACGCGCAATCGAGCGACCCTGAATCGACGTCAGCAAAAGTTGATGCATGCAATCAAGCGGAAAACCGCGACGAGGCTTCGTGCCATAACGAGTACAACCAGTAGAGTCGGCAGATTCTGCAAAGAAACCACTACATGATCGGAGACCAAAATGGCGTATTACAAAAATGCAAACTATCTGTCCCAGGATCACGGCACCGAATTTGATACATTGCACGCGCCTGGAGCCGCAGTTCCCTTTTCGGGGAAATACCGATGCGAAGTGTGTGGAGGGAGCGCAGTATCGACCGTTGGGAATACATTGCCGCCCCAAGGACATCATCCGCATCCCGCGAACACGGGCCCCATTCTCTGGCGCCTCGTCGTAAAGGCCCATTGGAGGTAAGCAAAAAGCCCGCTCAAGGCGGGCTTCTGTCTCCGGACGCACGTATGACGTGTATCAAATATGGCGGATTATTGTGCATGCTCCGCAAAAAAGTCAAGCAACTTCGCTCGACCTCAACAATCCGATCTCGTCGAAGCGCCGTTCGATCACGGACCAAGCGAGCCCTTCGACTCCCCTCTCGCCCGTCTTCTTATCACCTTCGATCCAGAGCCGGACCGCCTTGTTGTGATTGCCCGCCGTGTTGCGATGCGCGTCGCAGTCCTCGGCGATCTGCGTGAGGTCGCACTTCACCCCGAACAGCCGCTCGACGATCGCCCGCCGCACGCGGTAATGCGAGAAGCCGGAGCAGTAGGCGGCAGACGTCTGCGTCAGCCACCAATCGCGGCCTTCCACTCGAGGTTCGGCGTCCGGCCGCTGCAGCACGCCGCGCCGCATGAGCACGGCAGATCGCGCGGCGCCGCGCGCGCAACGATCACGGACAGGTGCAGATCGGGCAGTTCCCAGAGATGCCGGCGAATCTGCCCGGCCTGCCCGGCGCCGTCCAGTCCGACCAGGCCCATGCCCGTGCCGATCGACTCGCCGCGCAGCCGTTTCGCCAGCATCGTCTCGCCGTACTGCTGCGACGAGTAGCAGAGCGCGAACCGCACGGCGTCGAACGCGGATTTGAACTCGACGACGTCGCTCATCGTGCACCCCGCGTCGTCATGGCCAGCGCCTGCACGCTCCCGAGCCAACCGGCGTACCCCGTGAGGTGGCTCGTGAAGTCCGGCCGGACCCGCGTGTCGACGTGCGCGTCCGGCGCGCGGCAGGTTCCGGCGATCGAGTACTCGCGGCCGCGGCGCGTGCTGTTCGAGTCGAGCCGCGCAAGCGCGACGTCGGTCGCCAGCAACTGCCGCACCGACGACAGCGGCGCCCCGATCTTCTCGGCGAGGCGGGCCGCCGTGTACCGGCTGCCCGGCCTCATGGTCTGCAATACCGCGTTGATGGTCAGCTTTCCGTTCTTGATTTTCAAGGCCCGCTCCTATGCTCGCTGCAAATTCAATTCGATCGCCTCGATGCGTACGCCGGGCACACGCGCGTAGCGCTTCGAGATCCAGAGGTCGACGACCTGGCCGTCGTCGGCGTACACGACCCCGTTCATGCCGTCTTTCAACGCCTTGACAACGTTGTCGGCGTCCGGCTTCTTCGTCGCGCCGATCGCGCCGGCGGCCGCGGCGTCCTGACGCTTCGCCGACCAGCTCGCTGGGATCGGCAGTCCGATGTTCACGATCAACCGGATCGGGCCTGCGTAGGGGGCGGCACTGCGCATTGCCGCGCGGGCGGCCATCTTCACGAGGTTCTCGTACCGCTCGGTCTTTTCCGGCGTGTAGGTCGAAACATGCGCGCCGCGGCGCGCGAACTTCGGGCGCCCTTTCGCAACCGGCGCGCCGGGAACGACGAATTCGACGCGCTGCGCGATTGGCGATGCCGCGATGAGGGACTGCTGGGTCATGCATGCACCTCGCGCGCGGGCTGTGCCGCCGTCTCGGCCGGTTTGTGCGCGTCGCAGTAGTCACGCCCCTTGTGCGTCCAGTGCGCTTTCACACGCGGGCCATGCGCCGCGCATTCGCAGCAGTAGCGATGACCGCCGGCCTGCTTCATCGCTTTCGTGATTCGCTTCATCGCCCTTCCCCCAGTAGTGCGCCGGCCGCGACAGGGCCGGCAGTGTTGCGAAATGCGCGGTTGTGCTCGTCCCACCACGGGCCGTCGCCGGCCGCTTCGAACACGCGCAGCTTGAAATCGAACGGAGGTTCATCGGTGCCTTGCTCGACGCCGAGCGTGCCGCCGTGGTCGACGATGCCGGTCCACGACCGCCACCAGTCGCCGACGGTGCGCGTCCCCGTCGCAGGCTTCGCGGTGCGCGCGGCGAGCAGATCGCCGAGGATCAGGTCGAGCAGGCCGAGGTTCAGCGGTTGCCCGCTGCCCTCGCGCTCACGGCGCTTACGCCCCGTAGCGATGGCCACTCGCAGGTCGTCGGCCGTCACGCCACGCCCTGGCCAGCTCGCCAACCGCGCGTCATCGGCGGCGAAGCCGACGCCCGACGAACGAAGGATTTCGACGAAAGCGGCGGCGGCGATCGGCGGCTCTTCCCCACCTCCCTGTGCTGTGCCGCCGCCGCTTGCTGTGTTTACATCTCCTTCTCCCTCTCTTGCGATCGGGGGGCGAATCGGGGGGCCATGCTGTAGGTGATCGGGGGGCGATCGGGTCGGGATCGCGGCGCGAAACCGCGTCGAGAGGAGCCGCTCGGCACTGATTTCGTTCTTGCGGTTCGGCGCTGGTCTGAAATTGAACAAACCGAACTACCAAAGGCGCTCGCGCCCACGATCAACGATGCGTTTGCGGCATACATCCGCGATGTGTTGCCCGGAAAAGCTCAAAGCAGCCAGCAGGCAAATCTCATCCAGATTGGCCTGCTGAGGGAGTTTTTCGACGGTGCCCCTCTTGACGAAATCGAGCCGATGCACGTCAAGCAATACATGCATTGGCGCCACAAGAAGGCGGTCGAGTGGTACGAATCGAAGAAGCGTCCTGCACCTCCCAACGCCGGCCGCGTACGCGCGAATCGGGACATTGAAGTCTTGAGCCATATGTTCAACTTCGCACGCGAAATCGGAATGACAAAGGCAGCAAATCCCTGCTTGGGAATCAAAAAATACAGCGAGTCGGGGCGCGATGTGTACGTGGAAGATGATCTGTTCCGAAAGGTCTACGACCATGCGGACCAGCCGACGCGCGACGCAATGGACCTCGCCTACCTGACGGGCCAGCGACCGCAGGATACTTTGTTGCATGACGAGCGCGATATCCGTGACAACTTCCTGCACATCGATCAGGGCAAGACCGGCAAGAAACTCAGAATGGAGGTGACGGGTGAGCTTATGGCCGTGATCAATCGCATCCGCGCTCGCAAGGCCGGATACAAGATTGTCAGCACCGCGCTAGTCGTCAACGAGAAAGGTGAACGAATGACGCTCGATACTCTTCAACGACGCTTCCGCGAAGCCCGAAGAAAAGCCGGCGTGCGCGACAACGAATTTCAATTTCGAGATCTGCGGGCGAAGGCTGGCACCGACAAGACGGACAGCACGGGCGATATTCGCCAAGCACAAAGGCAGCTCGGGCACACTTCGGTCGCAATGACGGAGCACTATGTTCGCAATCGCCGCGGCGACAAGGTGAAGCCGACGAAATGACGGAATTGCGGAAAAGAATGACATTTGCGGAAATGGATTGCTTCGAATTCCAATTGCGCAATTGGCCGCAAAGCCTTGTGGCGGAAGGCAGTCGGAGTCGAACCGACCTGGCGCGGGCTGACCGCACCAACTGGGTTTGAAGCCCAGCCGCACCACCGGATACGGATGCCTTCCTGCGAGAACGAGAGCGGAAACGGCGTGCGCCGTCCCGTCGAGAACCGTCGCGAACGATTGAGAACTATGGCGAGCCGAGCAGCCGGCTATCGGCGCGCAACCAGTGAAGATCGCGGTGGAAGCGAGTATACCCAACGCGATCGAAGAATTCGAGGATTTGAATCGCACGCTTGCGGCCAAGGCCCGTCGCGTCGCGAAACGTCGCCGCGTCGAGCGCACCGCCGTGCTCGTGCACGAGCTGCGCGATCAACCGTGCGAGCTCCGCGATCACGTCGCGATGGTAGAACAGGTCGCGCACGACCTGATGCACGTCGCCGCGCCGCGCGAGCTTGCGCAGCAGCGCGCGCACCGCATCTTCCGCGACGCCCGTCGCCGCCGCGAGATCGCGCACCCAAGGCGGATCGTAGCGCCCCGCCGCGACGAGCGGCAGCAAGCGTCCGGCCAGCGTCTCCTCGCTCGCATCGAAGCTCACCGCGTGCGACGGCAGATGCAGCCACGGCCCGCTGCGCTCGATCGCGCCTTCGGCAATCAACGCATCGGTCAGCGCGCGCCACAGCGCATCGTCCGCGAGCGGCGCCGCGATCCGGCGCAGCCGCGCGACATCGGGCCCCTGCTCGTCCGGCGCGCGCTGGTGGAACGTCGCGAGCGCGTCGAGCACGCGCGCGCGCAGCGCGTCCCAATGCCCGCGCGCGACGACGCGCGCGTCGTCCGCATGCTTGCCCGGCGCCGCGACGCTCACCGCATCGGCGGGCAGCGTCAGCGCGCCCGCCGGCAAGCCGGTCAGATGCATCAGCATCGCGCGCGTGACACCGAGCGGCGCTTCGTCGAGCAATGCGTCGAGCCGGCCTTCGTCGAGCCATGTCGCGAGCGCGTCGAGCCACGCGCGGCGCGCGCTCGTGCGCCGCTTGCGCGCCGGGCCGAACGGATCGAGCACGCGCCCGCCGCCCGCCGTGCGCGTCGCCTGCGCGTTGCGCACGATGAAGCGGTCGCCCGGCGCCGCGAACACCGGCTCCGTGAAATTCAACTGCGCGCGCGCACGCTGGCCGGGGCCGAGCGTATCGCCATCGAGCAGCGCGACGTGCGCGACCCGGTGCAGCGTGCCGAGATGCACGTGCAGCGGCGTCCAGTGAGAAATCGTCAGATCGGCATCCGCCGTCAGCATCAGCTCGACGTCGAGGCGCGGCGACAGCGTCGCGAGCCGCGCGTCGACGATCGTGTCGCCGCGCGCGAGCGCCGCCTTGTCGATGCCCGCGAGGTTCAGCGCGCAGCGCTCGCCCGCATGGCCGACGTCGGTCGCGCGGTTCTGCGCATGGATGCTGCGCACGCGCACGGATTCGCCCGTGCGCGCGACGGCGAGCGTATCGCCGACGCCCACGCGCCCCGCGAACGCGGTGCCCGTCACGACGGTGCCTTGCCCCGCGAGCGTGAACACGCGGTCGACGGCGAGCCGGAACAGGCCGTCGTCGCGCCGCGCGCGCCACGCGAGCGCGGTGTCGCGCAGATGCGCGTTCAGCGCGGCGACACCCGCGTCATCGGGCTCGGTCGCGCGCGTCTCGACGATCGGCGCATCGGCGAGCGGCGACGTCGCGAGCCACGCGCGGATCTCGTCGCGCACCTGCGCGATGCGCGCCGCGTCGACGCGATCGCATTTCGTCAGCGCGACTGCGCCGTGCGCGACGCCGAGCAATTGCAGGATCGCGAGATGCTCGCGCGTTTGCGGCATCACGCCGTCGTCGGCGGCGATCACGACGAGCGCGAAGTCGATCCCGCACGCGCCCGCCGCCATCGTATGAACGAGCTTCTCGTGGCCGGGCACGTCGATAAAGCCGAGCACGTCGCCGTTCGGCAGCGGCGTATACGCGTAGCCGAGCTCGATCGAGATGCCGCGCGCCTTCTCTTCCTTCAGCCGATCGGTGTCGACGCCCGTCAGCGCGCGCACGAGCGTCGTCTTCCCGTGATCGATGTGGCCCGCGGTTCCGACGATCATGCGTGCGTATCCGTCGACGCTTGCGCGCATTGCGCGACGAACGCGGCCTCATCGTCCGCTTCGAGGCAGCGCAGGTCGAGCCGCAGCGCATCGTCCGCGATGCGGCCGAGCACCGGGCGCGGCCAGCCGCGCAGGCGTTTCTCGAGTTGCGCGAGCGCGCGGCCGCTGCGCTTGCCGTCGGCCGCGCGCACGACGAGGCCGCAGCTCGGCAGTTGATCGACGGGCAGCGCGCCGCTGCCGATCTGGCTGAACATCGGCTCGACGTCGACCACGAACGCCGCGCCGACCGCGCGTTGCAGCACCGGGCGCACGCGCCCGGCCGCCGCCGCGATGTCCGCTTGCGGACGCGTCAAGAGCCGCAGCGTCGTCAGCCGCTCGCGCAGGAATTCGGGCGCCTGGTACAGGCGCAGCACCGGCTCGAGCGCCGCGAGCGTCAGCTTGCCGACGCGCAGCGCGCGCTTGAGCGGATGCCGCTTGATCTTCCCGATCAGGTCGCGCCGGCCGACGATCAGGCCCGCCTGCGGGCCGCCGAGCAGCTTGTCGCCGCTGAACGTGACGAGATCGGCGCCCGCTTCGACCGTCTCGCGCACCGTCGTCTCCTTCGGCAGCCCCCAGCGCGTCAGGTCGACGAGCGTGCCGCTGCCGAGATCGACGGCCACGGGCAGCCCGCGCTCGCGCGCGAGCGGCGCGAGCTCCTGCAATGTCACTTCCTTCGTGAAGCCGCTGATTGCGTAGTTGCTGCAATGCACCTTCATCAGGAGCGCGGTGCGCGGCCCGATCGCTTCTGCGTAGTCCTTCAGATGCGTGCGGTTCGTCGTGCCGACCTCGCGCAGCTTCGCGCCCGCGCGACTCATGATGTCGGGGATGCGGAACGCGCCGCCGATCTCGACGAGCTCGCCGCGCGATACGATCACTTCCTGCTTCGGCGCGAGCGCGGACAGCGCGAGCAGCACCGCGGCCGCGTTGTTGTTGACGACGGTCGCCGCCTCCGCGCCCGTCAGCTCGCACATGAGTTCGTCGATCAGATCGTCGCGATCGCCGCGGCGGCCGGTCGCGAGATCGAATTCGAGATTCATCGGCCGCGTGAGCGCCTGCACGACCGCGCGCACCGCCTCGTCCGGCAGCAGCGCGCGGCCGAGATTCGTGTGCAGCACGGTGCCCGTCAGGTTGAACACCGCGCGCATCGCGCCCGCCGCGTCGGCCGCGAGCCGCGCGCGCACGTCGGCAGCGATCCGCGCGTCGTCGAGCGTCTCGGCCGCGGCCGGATCGCGCCGCGCGGCGTCGCGCCACGCGTCGAGCGACGCGCGCACCGCGGCGAGCGCGCGCGTGCGCCCGTACGCGTCGACGAGCGGCTTCATCTCGTCCGACGACAGCACGCGCTCGACCGACGGCACGCGCGCCAGCAGCACGTTCAGCTCGTTCGCGCCGGGTTCGCTCACGTCCGGTCGTCTCCTGCGGCTTCGGCCGGCAGATCCGGCCACAGCAGCGGATTCGGCGACGCGCGCCGGTAGCCCGCCTCGCCCATCAGCAGATCGAGCGTGAGGCTCGCGAGATCGTCCGCGAGCGGCTCGACGTCGTAATCCTTGTCCTGATAGCCGATCTTGCGATACGTATGGCACTCGTCGCACGATTCGGCCTTGATCGCTTCGCTGCCGCCTTCGATCCCGTGATATGCGATGCCCTTCGTCGAATCGCAGTGCGAGCACTTCGTGCGGACCATGTGCCACTCGGTCGAGCACAGCCCGCACTGGAGGAAGCGGTAGCCCTGATACTGGCCGCCGACGCGCACGATGCTCGCGACCGGCAGCGCGCCGCACACGGGGCACAGGCCGGGCTGCTCAAGATACGGAACGTCGGCGGGCGAGATGCGGCTCGCAAGCGCGGTCCACACGATCTGCAGCGCGGCCATCAGGAACGGCGCCGACGCCGGCTCGATTTCGGCGAAGCGCTGCGCGAGCAGCGCGTCGGCCTGCGCGTCGAGCTCGGCGCCCGCGCGCAGCCGCAGCCCGTCGATCAGCTTCGCGAGCGGCGGATTCACGAGGCCCGCGCTTTCGATGCGGTCGAGCAGGCCTTGCAGCACGTCGCGCCAGCGCGGGTCGCGCTCGCCGCCGAGCGCCGGCGCGAGCGGCATCGAATGGCGCTGCGCCTGCTCGATCGATTCATTCGCGGGCGCGCTCGCGCCGAATGTCTGCAGCAATTCGTGCTGCGCGTCGGCGACGACCGCCATCAGCCGCAAATAGCCGGCGATCGGGTTCAGGTCGGCGAGCTTGCGCAGCCGCGCGGCGCGCGCGGCGAACACAATGCCGCGCTCGGGCATCCGCACGCGCGGAATGGCCGATTGATCGAGCGACGCGATTTCGCTCGGTTCGAGAATACGTCGGGTTGCGTCAGTCACGTGAGTGCCCTAAAAAAACAAGCGCCGAATCGTCGGCGCTTTTTGTTCCGTCTGCCGCTCGCCCGCCCGCCGGCCGCGTGGACGGCCCGGCGGGCGGCGCGAGGCGCGGACCGTCCGCGCGCTGCGTCGGCATGTGCGATGCGTCGTTACTTCACGCTCTCGCGAAACCACTTCGGATGGTGCTTTCTCGCCCAGCCGACGGTCACGGTGCCGCGCACCATCGCGCCGATCGAACCCTTCACCCACAGCGCCGCGTACACGTGCACGACGATGCCGACGATCAGCACGAGCGCCGCGACCGCATGCACGACGGCCGCCGCGCGAATCACGCCGATCGGGAAGTAGAACGAGAAATAACGCCGCCAGATCACGATCCCGGAGACGAGCAGCAACAGCAGACACGCCACCATCGCGAAGAATAGCAGCTTCTGCCCCGCGTTATAGCGGCCGACTTCCGGCAGCTTGTCCTCGCGGTTCGCGAGCACGTCGTCGATCTGCGCGAGCCACTGGCGGTCGCCCGCGTCGAGCACGTTGTGGTGCCAGTAGCGCACGACCATCACCGCGAACGACACGAACATCACGAGGCCGACGAACGGATGCAGGATCCGCGTCCACTGCCCGCCGCCGAACAGCGCCGTCATCCAGAACATCGACGGATGAAACAGCGCGAGCCCGGACAGCGCGAGCAGCACGAACGAGATCGCGGTGATCCAGTGGTTCGAGCGCTCGTTCGCCGTGTAGCGGACGATCAGGTTGGGGTCGTCATGCTTCATTTCGCGTCCTCCTTGATGCGTCGCGCTTCGTCGCGGGCGGCGGCCTCGTCGTCTTCCGTCACTTCGTTCGGGCCGACGCGCGTGTAGTGGAAGAAGCCGGCGAGCGCGGACAATGCGATGCCCGCGACCGCGAGCGGCTTCGCGATGCCCTTCCACAGCTTCACCATCGGGCTGATCGACGGGTTGTCGGGCAGGCCGTGATACAGCGACGGCTTGTCCGCATGGTGCAGCACGTACATCACGTGCGTGCCGCCGACGCCGGCCGGGTCGTACAGCCCCGCGTGCTCGAAGCCGCGCCCCTTCAGATCGGCGACGCGCTCGGCCGCGTGCTGCTTCATGTCGTCCTTCGTGCCGAACACGATCGCGCCCGTCGGGCAGGTCTTCACGCATGCGGGCTCCTGGCCGACCGCGACGCGATCGGAGCACAGCGTGCACTTGTACGCGCGATTGTCCTTCTTCGAGATCCGCGGGATGTTGAACGGGCAGCCGGTCACGCAGTAGCCGCAGCCGATGCAGTTCTCCTCGTGGAAATCGACGATCCCGTTGTTGTACTGAACGATCGCGCCCGGCGACGGACACGCCTTCAGGCAGCCCGGGTCCTCGCAGTGCATGCAGCCGTCCTTGCGGATCAGCCATTCGAGGTCGCCCGCCGGGTTCTCGTATTCGGAGAAGCGCATCACCGTCCACGAGTGCTCGGTCAGGTCGGCCGGGTTGTCGTACACGCCGACGTTCGTGCCGACTTCGTCGCGCAAATCGTTCCACTCCATGCAGGCCGTCTGACACGCCTTGCAGCCGATGCACTTCGATACGTCGATCAGCTTCGCGACGCCGCCCGTCGACGGCTCGCGCGCGGTGGGCGGCGGCGTCGTGGTGGCGGAGACGCGCTTGATATCCAGCGATTGCAATGCCATCTCTTCCCCCTTACGCCTTTTCGACCTTCACCAGGAACGACTTGAATTCCGGTGTGTACGAGTTGCCGTCACCCACGGACGGAGTCAGGGTATTCGCGAGATAGCCGGGCTTCGTCAACCCCTTGAAGCCCCAATGCAACGGGATGCCGACCGTCTGCACCTTCTTGCCGTCGACCATCAGCGGCTTGATCCGCTTCGTGACGAGCGCCACCGCGACGATGTGCCCGCGGTTCGACGACACCTTCACGAGCTCGCCGTGCGCGACGCCGACTTCCTTCGCGAGATCCTCGCCGATTTCGACGAACTGCTGGGGCTGGATGATCGCGTTCAGCCGCGCATGCTTGGTCCAGTAGTGGAAGTGCTCGGTCAGACGATACGTCGTCGCGACGTGCGGGAACTTGTCGACCTTGCCGAACGCCGCCCGATCGTCCGGGAACACGCGGGCGGCCGGGTTGTTCAGCGCCCGCGGGTTGTTCGGATGCAGCGGGTTCGCGGCGAGCGGCGTCTCGAACGGCTCGTAGTGCTCGGGGAACGGACCTTCGTTCATCCCGGCGCGCGCGAAGAAGCGTGCGACGCCTTCCGGGTTCATGATGAACGGGCCCATGCCGGTCTCGGGCGGCTCGTCGGCCTTGTAGTCCGGAATGTCCGGACCGGTCCACGCCCTGCCGTTCCACGCGACCAGCTTGCGGGTCGGGTCGAACGGCTTGCCGTTCACGTCGCACGATGCGCGGTTGTACAGGATCCGCCGGTTCGCCGGCCACGCCCACGCCCAGCCGAGCGTCTGGCCGATGCCGGTCGGATCCGAGTTGTCGCGCCGCGCCATCTGGTTGCCCGCTTGCGTCCACGCGCCGCAGAAGATCCAGCAGCCGCTCGCAGTCGTGCCGTCGTCCTTCAGCTGCGCGAAGCCCGCGAGCTGCTCGCCCTTCTTCACGAGCGTCTTCGCCGGGTCCTTCGGGTCGGGCAGATCGGCGAGCGCGCGGCCGCTGAACTCCATCGCGAGCTCTTCGGGCGTCGGGCTTTCCGGATTCGCGTACGGCCAGCTCAGGTTGACGATCGGATCGGGATACTTGCCGCCGTCCTTCTGGTACATCTCGCGCATCCGCAGGAACAGCCCCGACATGATCTCGAGGTCGCTCCTCGCCTGGCCCGGCGGCGCCGCGCCCTGCCAGTGCCACTGCAGCACGCGGCCCGAATTGACGAGCGAGCCGCGCTCCTCCGCGAAGCACGAGGTCGGCAAACGGAACACTTCGGTCTGGATCTTCGACGCGTCGACGTCGTTGAACTCGCCGTGGTTCTTCCAGAACTCGGACGTCTCGGTCGCAAGCGGGTCCATGATCACGAGCCACTTGAGCTTCGCGAGCGCCTCGGACGTCTTCGCTTTCGACGGCGCCGCCGCGAGCGGGTTGAAGCCCTGGCAGATGTAGCCGTTCATCTTGCCTTGATGCATCAGCTCGATCGTCTGCAGCAGGTCGTACTGCTTGTCGAGCTTCGGCAGATAGTCGTAGCCCCAGTTGTTCTCGGCGCCGACCGCGTCGCCCCACCACGCCTTCATGAAGCTCACGTGGAACGCGCGGTAGTTCTTCCAGTAGCTCAACTGGTTCGGCCGCAGCGGCTGCTGCGTGCGTTTCTGGATGTATGCGTCGAAGTCCTGCTCGGCCTGCATCGGCAGCGTCATGTAGCCCGGCAGCAGGTTCGACATCAGCCCGAGGTCGGTGAGACCCTGGATGTTCGAGTGGCCGCGCAGCGCGTTCATCCCGCCGCCCGCGATGCCGATGTTGCCGAGCAGCAGTTGCACCATCGCGCCCGTGCGGATCATCTGCGCGCCGACCGAGTGATGCGTCCAGCCGAGCGCGTACAGGATCGTGCCGGCGCGGCCGGGCACGGCCGTCGTCGCGAGCATCTCGCACACCTTCAGGAACTTGTCCTTCGGCGTGCCGCAGATCTTCTCGACCATCTCCGGCGTGTAGCGCGAATAGTGCTGCTTCAGCAGGTTGTAGACGCAGCGCGGGTGCGCAAGCGTTTGGTCGACCTTCACGAAGCCGTCTTCGCCGCGCTCGTAGTCCCACGTCGACTTGTCCGGATACGCGTGCTTGTCCGTGTCGTAGCCGGAAAAGATGCCGTCGTCGAACACGAAGTCTTCGCGGACGATGAACGAGAAATCCGTGTAGTGCTTGACGTACTCGTGCTGGATCTTGTCGTTCGTCAGCAGGTAATTGATGATCCCGCCAAGGAAGGCGATATCCGTGCCGGTGCGAATCGGCGCGTAGAAATCGGCGACCGATGCGGTGCGCGTGAAGCGCGGATCGACGACGACGAGGCGCGCATTGCGATGCGCCTTCGCTTCCGTCACCCATTTGAAGCCGCACGGGTGCGCTTCGGCGGCGTTGCCGCCCATCACGAGAATCACATCCGCGTTCTTGATGTCGACCCAATGGTTCGTCATCGCTCCACGGCCAAACGTCGGGGCAAGACCTGCCACCGTCGGGCCATGTCAGACACGCGCCTGGTTGTCGAACGCGAGCATCCCCATGCTGCGCACGGTCTTGTGCGTCAGATAGCCGACCTCGTTGCTGCCCGCCGACGCGGCCAGCATGCCCGTCGTCAGCCAGCGGTTGACCTTCATGCCGTCGTCCGTCGTCTCGACGAAGTTCGCGTCGCGGTCCGCCTTCATCAGCTTCGCGATCCGGTCGAGCGCATCGCGCCACGAGATCGGCTCCCACTTGTCGGAGCCGGCCGCGCGGTACTCGGGCTGCGTCAGGCGGCTCGGGCTATGGATGAAGTCGACGAGGCTCGCGCCCTTCGGGCACAGCGTGCCGCGGTTGACCGGATGGTCGGGGTCGCCCTCGATGTGGATGATGCTCGACGTGGCGTTCTTCGCGCCGTCGCCGAGGCTGTACATCAGGATGCCGCAACCGACTGAGCAGTAAGGACAGGTGTTGCGGGTTTCGACAGTGCGCGCCAGCTTGTATTGGCGGACCTCGGCGAGCGCTTCGGCCGGTGAGAAGCCCATCAGGGCTAGACTCGAGCCGGCGAGCGTCGTCGCGGACAGCTTCAGGAACTGGCGCCGGGACAGTTGGAGCATGGTGGTCTCGGGCGGGTTGTATTGAAGGGGGACAGATTGATCAAATGTCGTTGCGTTGCTGGATTGCTGGGTTGCGAATGCCTGTGGTTGCGGGTTTCGCGGCCGTCCCCCGGCGCGACGTCCGGCGCAAGCCCGCGACGCGGCGGTGACGGGCCACGTCGTCTATCGTCTTTCCTTTATATGACAACACGCGAGAATCGGATAGCGGAACCGTCACCAATAAGGGAAAACCATTTCTTACAGCGCGCAAGGTTATCAGATTGCGCCAAAACGCGGCGTGTCACGCGAGGCTCGCGCGCACCGGCACAGCGCCGCGCCCGTCGACGGTCTGGCTGACGCCCGCCGAGGCGCGATCGACCCACCCGGGCGGCGGACGATCGGCGTCGACCGTCGATGCCGGGGCCGAATGCTTCGACGGATTCGGCCGGCATGACGCGCATGCCCCATCCGCGCGTCGCCGCCGGTGCGTGTACGGCATCCGGTTCGAAATATTGAGCGGATTCCTGGGCGAACGGCCGAGCGAAACCGGCCGGGACGAGAGTCTTGTCGACCGATTCGCTTATCCAAGACGGATCAGCCGCTCGAACATTTAATAAATTGATATTTTAATTATTCGAGATTATCCAATCCGGTTCGCCCCATATAATCGACATCGGCATTTTAGCCAATTCGCCATTCAATTCAGATTGGGGGGTAATGATGGGATTTTTGCGTACGAGCGCACTTTCTTCTTTATTGGCGGCCGCCCTTTGCGCGGCGGCTTTCCAGGCCGCGCACGCCGGCGTGAAGGACGGCAGGATAGTCATCGCCAACGACGACCTGAATCTATCGCGGCCGCTGCCGCAAGCCGTATATCGCGCCGATACCCGCACGCCGGACCAGATATTCCAATATGGCTTTGGCGCGCGCGGCAATTCATACAACATCCGGAATCATGTGATCGGCGGCGCGAATCTCGAAAATACCGGATTCGTGAGCGCGACGGCGAGCCGCGAAATCGCGGCGCAAATCGCCAACAGCAATCGGCTCGAACTCGCGTCGGCGTGCGGCGCAAGCAGCGGCGGCCAAACGACGTTCACGTGCCGCGCGTTCGTCTATGAAATCCGCGCGACCGGAAACATGATCTACCTGCCCGATCAATTGACGCCGGATTTGCAGCGATATGCGGGGCAGCAGGAGTGGGCGGCAATTCACTTGATCGATCCGCGCCAGATCGTCCGGGCGACCGAGTATCGCGTCAATTTCGTCAACAACATTCCGCAAGGCGGCGCGACGCAGGTGCGCGTCTGGGATAACGTCGCCGGACGCGGCGCGGGTTACGCCGGCTACGATCCGAATTTCATCGGCTACGATCCGGACAACCGGGCGAACAACCACGGCTGGTCGTCAACGGCCGACGTCGGCCCGACGTCGACGACCGACCGCCGCTGCACGTCGCAAACCGTCGCGACGAGCGTGACGCGGCCGTCGGGCTCCGACCTGGCGATCGCGGTGCCCGAATACTGCGAGGCGCACGGCAGCGTCGTGCTCAGGAACAGCAACGTTCCGGGCGGGGCGGGCGTCGTCGAGCCGGTCGATTTCCGGAACACGACGCATACGGGGGAAACGCAGCGGTGGCGCGAAACGGCCGATCAGCGCGACAACGACCTGCTGATCGACTCGATCAAGCTGACGTTCACGCCCGCTTATCCGAAGTGACGCGCGGCGTGACGGCGCGGGCGGCGCATCACGCGTCGCCCGGCTGGGTGCTCGCCGGGTTCCGGCCGAGCGCGTTGTACAGCCGGTAGCGCGCGATGCCGAGATATTCGTGCAGCGCGAGATCGGCGACCGAGAAGTTGTACGCAAGCGGCAGCGGGAACAGCGCCGCTTGCAGGTACTCGGCGCGCACGGGAATCGCCGCGACGCCGAAATGCGCGAAGTACAGCACGCTGCGCCGCAAGTGGACGCCCGAGGTCACGAGCAGCACGCGGTCCGCGCGATAGCCGGCCAGCACGACGCGCGTGAATTGCGCGTTCTGCCACGTGTTCATGCTGCGCGGCTCGGACAGCACGTCGGCCGCGTCGATGCCGAGTCCGATCAGCGCGTCGCGATAGACGGTCGCTTCCGGTACGCCGTTGCGACGCGCGTCGCCGCCGCTCACGACGATCTTGCAGCCGGCGTTCGCGCGCGCCTTTCGGCAGCCGCGGTAGAGGCTCGCCGCCTCGACGACCCGCGAATAGGAGAACGTGCCGGGCTCGACGGCGCCCGTCGCGGCGATCTTCTCGGTGCCGAGTCCCAGCATGACGATCGCGTTGCGCTCGCCCCATTCGATCGCCGGCCGCGCCGCATACGGCGCCTGCAAATCGCGCAGCAGCCAGGCGGGCACGGGGCCGCAGCCGATCGCGAAGAACAGGACGGCGGATGCGGCGAACGACGCCCGGCTCGTGCGGCGCCGCTTGGCGATCCAAAGCAGCGCGGCGACGACGGCCACGGCGGTCAGCAGCGCGAGCGTCATGCGACGGCCGCCGGTGCACTGGCGGTTGCGAGCGGGCGTGGGCGGACCGGTGAAGCGGTCCTCCGTACTGCGGGACGGGCGGATCGGTGCATGGCGGCGGTCGAACAACGAAGAGGCTGGAGATTATGCGACGGGCGGGGCTTTGAGGCCAGCGTGTCCGGCTGGGCCGGAGACGGCGAAAGCGCCGGGCGGATGGAGCCCGAGGCGATGTCGGTATCGGCCGCGGTGGCGGTGGCGGTGGCGGTGGCGGTGGCGGTGGCGGTGGCGAGGTCGAGGTCGAGGTCGAAGCCGAAGCCGAAGCCGAAGCCGAAGCCGAAGCCGAAGCCGAAGCCGAAGCCGAAGCCGAAGCCGAAGCCGAAGCCGAAGCCGAAGCCGAAGCCGAAGCCGAAGCCGAAGCCGAAGCCGAAGCCGAAGCCGAAGCCGAAGCCGGCATAGATTTTCACACGAACGTCACGATACGCCGGAAGCGATGCCTCAAAACACGTCGCGGCTCGGTCGAACCGCATGCCGCCCACCTGCCGCCTCCGAAAACGCACGCGCCATCGCCGCTCAAAACGACGGCAACCCCGGCGGATTCGTCTCCGATTTGTCGACCGCCTCCGACAGCAGCCCCCATCGCGCGAGCGCCTGCCGATACTTGCCGCTGCGGATCAGGTCGTTGGTCGCGAGCGTCAGCGCATCGGCAAGGCCGCTGCCCTTGCGCGTCGCGATCGCGACATCGGCCCTGACGGGCCACCCGGCGTTCACGCTGCCGACGCAGCGGATCTTGCCGTCGCGCGCCGCCTGGTACGCGAGCGTCGCGTTCGGATTCAGCTCGGCGTCCGCGCGCCCGGACAGCAGCGCGACGCGCGATGCGCCGTCGTCGTCGAAATACAGCACATCGACCGGCTTGAGGCCTTGCGCGACATTGCGCCGGTTCCATTCGAGCAGGATGCGCTCCTGGCTCGTGCCCGACGCGGTGATGATCCGCAGGCCCGCCACGTCCCTCGGCTCGGCGATCCGCGCGATCGGGCTCGCGGCCCTCACGTAGAAGCCGTGCAGGCCGAGCCGGTACGTCGTGAAGTCGAACTTCTCCTTCCGCTTCTCGGTGACGCCGACGTTCGAGATCACCGCGTCGTACTTGCCGGCGCTCAGCCCGAGCGGCCAGTCGGCCCATGCGACGGGCAATAGTGCGAGCCGCCGGCCGAGCGCGTCGGCGATCAGTTGCGCGTAGTCGGGATCCGCGCCGACGACCGTGCGCGCGTCGGCCGCGTAGGTCGCGACGGGCGGCGCATGCGGCGCGATCGCGACGATGAACGCGCCGTCGTCGACCCAGCGGTAGCGGCGCGCCGCGTCGGCGGCGGCCGGATCGCGGGCCGCGCGGACGCGGCCCGCCTGGCGCGGGTCGAGATCGACCGCGATGCCGGCGGCGCGCGCGCCGAGCGGCATTGCGGCAAAGGCGGCCGCGAGCGCCGCCGCGCCGCCGACGAAAGTGCGTCTGTCGATCATGGCGTCGACGCCTCCGGCTCCGATAAAACGGCGCGCCACGAGGCAAGCACGCTCGACTGCGCGAACCGCCAGCGCTTGTCGACACGCGCGCGGCCTCCGCCGCCTCCGTGCGCGATGCCGCCGTGTCCATCGTGTCCGCCGTGTCCGCCGTGTCCGCCGTGTTCGCTTCGTCCAGCGTCGTCGCGACGGCCGCCTCCGCAATCGCCACGGCCGCCGAGCCGCGTGCCCGTCTCTCGCCGCGCCGCCATCACAGCACCTTCGACAGGAACGCGCGCGTGCGCGGATGCGCGGGCGCGCCGAGCACTTGCGCGGGCGGCCCCGCTTCGATGATCCGGCCGTGCTCCATGAACAGGATCGTGTCCGCGACCTCGCGCGCGAAACCGATCTCGTGCGTGACGATGACGAGCGTCGTCCCCGAGCGCGCGAGCTCCTTGATCACGTCGAGCACCTCGTTGACGAGCTCCGGATCGAGCGCGGACGTCGGCTCGTCGAACAGCAGCACCTTCGGCTTCAGCGCGAGCGCCCGCGCGATCGCGACGCGCTGCTGCTGGCCGCCCGACAGTTGGCGCGGATACGCGTCGACCTTCGCCGCGAGGCCGACCCGCGCGAGCAGCTCGCGCGCGACGCGCTGCGCTTCGGCGCGCGTCGCGCGGCCCGACGCGACAGGCGCCTCGACGATGTTCTCGAGCACGCTCAGATGCGGGAACAGATTGAAATTCTGGAACACCATCCCGACGTCGACGCGCCGGCGCAGCACGTCCTTCTCCTTCAGCTCGTACAGCGTGTCGCCGTCGCGGCGGTAGCCGATCAGTTCGCCGTCGATGTCGATGAAGCCGCCGTCGACGCGCTCAAGGTGGTTGATCGTGCGCAGCAGCGTCGATTTGCCGGAGCCGGACTGGCCGAGGATCACCGTGACGCTGCCCGCCTGCGCGACGAACGACACGTCGTCGAGCACCTTGTGCTGGCCGAAGCTCTTCGACACGCGCTGGACGGCGACCTCGCCGCCGCGGCGCTCGCTCGCCGACGCGCGCGCGGCGGCGAGCGGCGATCTCGCATCGGCGGAAGCGCCCGAAGCGGCGAACGCATCCGAAACAGCCGCCGCAGACGACTCAGACGACGCGGCGCTGCCTGGCACGGTGGAGACATCCGAACCACCGGATGCGCCGAGCGCCGCCGCGCCCGCTGCGCCCGCCAGCCCGGCCGACACCCGCGACACCCGCGACACCCGCGCGAATCCCGCGCCGGAAGCCGACACATCGTCGGCCGCGCGCGGCTCGTCCCCCGCGCTACGCCCCGCCCCGCTCGCCTCGCTTGCCGCATCCGCACCGCCCGCCCGCGCCGTCGCACGCTCGACGCGCCCGCGCCGCGCCGGCAGCGCATCGGTCAACTTGCCGACAATCGCCGCAATCGCCGCAAGCGGCGACCGCGCCGGATTGCGCACCGCGCCGCGCGCGTAACGCCGCTCGACCTGCGCCTGAACGATCGACAGCACGGTCAGGATGATCAGATACCAGACGGTCGCGACCATCAGCAGCGGAATCACCTCGAGATTGCGCCGATAGATCACCTGCACCGTATAGAACAGCTCCGGCATCGCGAGCACATACACCATCGACGTGCCCTTCGCGAGCGAAATCAGATCGTTGAACGCGACGGGCAGAAACGCGCGCATCGCCTGCGGCAGCACGATGCGCGTCGCCTGCCGCGCACGCGGCAGGCCGAGCGCGGCGGCCGCCTCGAGCTGCCCCGCGTCGACCGACAGGATGCCGCCGCGAATCCCTTCGGCCGCGAACGCCGCGTGGTTGAGCGTGAGGCCGAGCACGGCCGCGCAGAACGGGCTGATCAGATCGGTCGTCGCGACCTCGGCGAACGTGATGCCGGTGAACGGCACGCCGAGCCACACGTGTTCGTACAGATAGCCGAGATTGTTGAGAATCAGCAGCAGCACGACGAGCGGAATCGAGCGGAACAGCCAGATGAACGCCCACGCGCACGCGGCGACGAGCGGCGAGCGGGACACGCGCGCGAGCGCGAGCGGCACGCCGAGCGCGAAGCCGAACAGCGCGCCGAGCGCGGTCAGCAGCAGCGTGCGCGCGAGCCCCGACAGCACCGGCTCCGACAGGAACCATTCGGCGAATACCGGCCAGCCCCATTGCGGATTGCCGAGCACCGAATTCAGCACGAGCGCGACCAGCGCGGCGGCGAGCACGGTGCCGGCCGTCCGCGCGCGATAGCGGGCCGGCACGATCCTAAAACGCGGCGCGTCGCCGCGCGCCGCGGGAATGCCTGGCGTCGGCAGCGCGCCGCCGACGGCGTGAGTGATGTCGCTCATGGTCGTGTTTCCTTGCTGGATCGATGGCGCGCCGCGCGGTTGCCCGGCGCCGAGCTCACGCGCGACGCGGCATGCGCGGCGCGTTTTGCGACGGCGCCCGGCGCCGTCATGCGACCTCGGCCGCCGCGTAGCGGCTTTCCTTGCGCGGCAGGCCGAGGTGCTCGCGCAGCGTGCTGCCGTCGAGCGTGCGCCGGTAGCGGCCGCGCGCCTCGAGCGCCGGAATCACGAGCTCGACGAAATCGTCGAGCCCCTGCGCCTGCACCGCGAAACCGAGGATGAAGCCATCGCCCGCGCCCGCGTCGATCCAGCGGATCAGCGCGTCGGCGACGTCTTCCGCCGCGCCGATGAACTGCGGGCGCGGCGTCGCGACAGCAAGCGCCGTCTCGCGCAGCGTGAGCCCTTTCGCGCGCGCGTCGGCCTTGATGCGGTCGGTCGTCGAGCGGAAGCTGTTGCGGCCGATGTCGCCGAGCTCCGGGAACGGCGCGTCGAGCGGATACCGCGTGAAGTCGTGGTGATCGAAGTAGCGGCCGAGGTACGCGAGCGCGTCGTCGATCGTCAGCAGATCGCGAATCGCGCGGTACTTGTCCTGCGCCTCGGCGGCCGTGCGCCCGACGATCGGACCGATGCCGGGGAAGATCTTCACGTCGCCGGCGCGGCGGCCGTGCGCGATGGCGCTGTCCTTCACGCGCGTCGCGAACGCGCGCGTCTCGTCGAGCGACGGCGAGTGCGTGAACACCGCGTCCGCATACTTGCCCGCGAGCGCGATCCCCGCGTCCGACGAGCCCGCCTGGAAGATCACCGGCTGCCCTTGCGGCGAACGCTGGATGTTGAGCGGCCCGGCGACCCGGAAGAACGGCCCCGCGTGATCGAGCGCATGCAGCTTGTTGCGATCGAAGAAACGCCCGCTCGCGCGATCGCGCACAAAGGCGTCGTCGTCCCAGCTATCCCAGAGGCCCTGCGCGACGCTCAGGTATTCGTCGGCGATCTCGTAGCGCAGCGCGTGGTCCGGATGCTTCGTCCCGTAGTTCTTCGCGGTGCCTTCGAGCGGCGTCGTGACGACGTTCCAGCCGGCTCGGCCGCCGCTCAGCAGATCGAGCGACGCGAACTGCCGCGCGACCGTGAACGGCTCGCTGTACGACGTCGACACGGTGCCGGCGAGGCCGATCTTCGACGTCGCGGTCGCGAGCGCGGACAAGAGCGAAATCGGCTCGAAGCGGTTCAGGAAGTGCGGGATCGATTTCTCGTTGACGTAGAGGCCGTCGGCGACGAACGCGAACGCGATGCCGTTCGCCTCCGCCTTGCGCGCAACGCTCAGCATGAAATCGAGGTTGACGCTCGCGTCCGGCGGGTTGCTCGGATGCCGCCACGCGTTCATGTGGCTGCCGGCGCCTTGCAGCATGATGCCGAAGGGGATCGTGGACTGGGTCATGGCGAAGGTGGGTGTCGTTGGAATCGCACGACAGCGCGCCGCCGCGGCGCACCGTCTCGGCGGCTCAGGTCTGCATGGACTGCTGCTCGCGCGCGAGCAGCTCGACCGACGCGAGCCGCGCCGGATAGTGCGTGACCGGCGAATCGACGACGAACTCGCCGACGCCGTAGCGGCGCGCGAGCGCGTCGAGCTCGCGGTGCACGTCGTCCGGCGCGCCGGCGATCACGTGCGGGCGCAGCTCGTCGATCCGGTAGTCGGTCGCGCCGCTCTGGCGCGCGAACTCGGCCGCCGCCTGCGCGCTGCCGAGATTGACGCTCTGGCCGCCCGCGAGCTTCAGCTTGAAGATCCGCAGCGCGCCGATCAGCCGCTCGGCTTCCCCTTTCGTCGGCGCCGCGACCGCGTACAGCGCGAGGAGCGGCGCGCGCCCGGCCGCGCCGCGATACGCGTCGAGCGAGCGCTCGACGTTCGCCTCGTCGCCGTTGAAGTGTCCGGCATAGCAGAACTGCCAGCCGCACCGGGCCGCGAGCGCGGCGCTCTCCGGCGAGCCGCCGAGCAGCACGCGCTCGGGCGCCTCGGGCGGCACCGGCAGCGCGACCGCGCCGGCGAGCGGATGATCCTCGGCGACGCCCCAGTTCAGGAACGCGTCGAGCTCGGCGAGCTGATCGGCGAACGCGGGCTTGCGCGGCCTGTCGTGCAGCGACTGCAGCGCGCGCGTCGTCAGCGGCAGGCCGCCCGGCGCCTTGCCGACGCCGAGATCGACGCGCCCCGGCGCGAGCGACGCGAGCAGCTTGAACGTCTCGGCGACCTTGAACGGGCTGTAGTGCTGGAGCATCACGCCGCCGGACCCAACGCGAATCCGCGACGTATGCGCGAGCACGTGCGATATGACGATCTCGGGCGCGGAGCTCGCGAGCCCCGGCGCGCCGTGATGCTCGGCGATCCAGAAGCGGCGATAGCCGAGCGCCTCGGCGCGCCGCGCGAGCGTGACCGTGAAACGCAGCGCGTCGGCCGCCGTCGCGCCTTCGGCGATCGGGCTCTTGTCCAGCAGCGATAACGAATATGACATGGCGGGTGCGAATGCAGGCTATGGGAAATCGGAGAGAGCCGGGCGATGCGGCAAAGCGGTGCGGAGGCGCCGCGCGCCCGCCCGACGCCGTCACGTTATTGAGCGGCGCTACACATTGGCTTCATCAATCGGCTTCATGCAGCGGTTCCAGCGGCTATACGCGGCTACGAGCGGCTACACACGGGCTGCGACGCGCCGCACCGATCGCGAAGACCGGCCGGCGCGCCGATGCCGCGCGTCAAGTCTTCGGCAAGCCCGGCGGATTGGTCCGCGATACGTCGATCGCCTCGGAGCCGAGATTCCAGCGGTCGAGCACGCGCCGGTAAGCGCCGTTCTTGATGAAGTCGTTGATCGCGATCGTAAACGGCGCCGCGAGGCCGCTGCCCTTGCGCGTCGTGACCGCGATGTCCGCGGTGCGCGGCCAGCCGCCGCTCACCGCGCCGACGAGTTTGGTCCGGTGCTGCTGCGCGGCCTGATAGGCGAGCACCGAGTTCACGCTGAAGATCGCGTCGGCGCGGCCCGACTGCAGCGCAACGCTCTTGACCGCATGATCGTCGTAATACTGGACGGTGACGGCCTTGAGCCCGCGCGCGACGTTCTCGCGGTCCCATTCGAGCAGGATCTTTTCCTGATTGGTGCCGGCGTCGGTGATCACGCGCAGGCCCGCGACGTCCTTCGGCGCCTGGATCGACGCGATCTTGCTGTCGGACTTCACGTAGAAGCCGACCTGATCCTTGCGATATGTCGAGAAATCGAACTTCGCCTTGCGCTCCTCGGTCACGGTCACGTTCGACAGCACCGCGTCGACGCGGCCCGATTCGAGCGCGAGCGGCCAGTCCGCCCATGCGAGCGCGACGATCTTCAGCTTGCGGCCGAGGCTGTCGGACAACAGCTGCGCGAGATCGGCGTCGAAGCCGACGACCGTGCGCGCGTCGGTCGCATACGAACTGATCGGCGGCTGGCTCGGCGCGATGCCGACAGTCAGCGTGTCCGGCTCCGCGAACTTGAAGCGCGCGGGCAGCGCGCGGACCACCGCTTCGTCGCGCGCGCCGCGCACGCGTCCGGGCTGCTCGGGGCTCAGGTCGAACGTGACGGCCGACGCCGCCGCGCCGACGCCGGCCAACACGGCCGCGACGACCGCGCGTGCGGCCCATCCGGCGATCGGTTTCGTGTATTGCGATTTCATCGGCGATTCCTGTTCGTTGCGAATGTCTTGTCGTTTTCGATGCGAAGCGCGGGGCGGGACGCGCGTCACGTGCGCGCCGCCCGCCGCGCCTCGCGTCATTCGACCGGCGCGGCCGGCACGGGCGCGCGCAGGTCGTCGAGCGTGCCGATGCGGGCGGGCTCGATCAGATTCTTGCCGAACGGCAAATGCACGTAGATCTCCGGATCGACGTCGCGATCGAATAGCGCTGCATAGCCGGCGTCGAGATACAGCGCCCACGCTTCCGGCTGCCGGAATCCCGTCGTCAGATAGACGCGCCGATAACCCTGCCGCGCGGCGCGCAGTTCGAGTTCGCGGACCACGCGCCGCGCGAGCCCCTGGCGTCGCAAATCGGCGCGCGTCCAGATCCGCTTGAGCTCTGCCGTTTGCGCGTCGTATCGCTTGAAGGCCCCGCCGCCGATCGTCTCGCCATCGCGGATCAGCAGGATGAACGCGCCTTCGGGCGGCGTGAACAGCTCGGCCGAATAGCGCGCGAGCTCCGCTTCCGCCGACGCGCGGCTGTCGAGCCGGTACGCGTGATAGCGCGTCGCGTATTCGTCGACCAGCGCGTCGATCAGGGGCTTCGCGCGCGCGTCATGCGGCGCGGTGTCGATAATGCTGTCGGTCATGGCGATGTCGTCGGAGGCGAACGGTCACGCGCGGACGATGCGCCGATATGCCGGCTCGCCGCCGCGGCGCGCCCGTTCGTTCTACGGAATATGGGCGGCGCGGCCGCGTCGCGTTCGATGTGCGCCTGCTTCGTTCGGCGCACGCCCGTCGCGATGCCATCGCGCTGCCATGCATGTCACATTAGCGTTTCGACTCGCAAAGGCTAACCAAGCAATTCCGATATCGATATCGACGGCGGTGTAGCAAGGATTTCGTCGAAACGCTCGTTGCGCGGCGCGAATCGATCGCGCCATGGAGGAGTGGCTCGCAGAATTTGACTTGCGGCTCTCGACGGAGAACCGGGCGCGCGTCGAATCGCCATGCGCGCCGACGAAGCGGCTCCACGCGCGTCGTCACGAAAAAATGAGGGAGCGCACGCCCTCTTCCCGATCCGCCGCGATTTCGCGAACGCCGTCCGGCAAACGAAGTGGCAGACGAATCACGGGCGGCCCGCGTCGACATGAACAGCGGAGCCCGCCGCGACATCGACGGCGGCCGCCCGGCCCGGCAGCGCGGATCGGGCTTTGTCCGGCCCCAGAAAGAACGAATCGGCGTTCCACCAATCGATGCCGAGCTCCTTCGCTTTATCGACGGAGCAGATCAAGAGCCGGATGCGGATCGTCAGAAGCTCGACGTCGACCAGGTTGATCCGGATATCGCCGGTGATGACGACGCCCTTGTCGAGCACACGCTCGAGGAGATCGGCCACGGTCGTGCTGGAGACGCTGTGCTGTGGCGAAGCGGTGCGTGGCTGGCTCATGGGATGGTTCTCAAAAAAGACGGCCGAGCGGGCCGAGATCGAGATTGAGATCGGCGTCGGTGAAACCGAACTGCCCGGCGAGCCGCTCGATCTCCTCGGCCTGCCGCATCAGCGCGAGCCCCAGCCGCTCGATTTCGTCGTCGTTCAGGCTGCCGGCGTCGATGCGCCGCAACGCCTGCCGCTCCAGCAGTTCGTGCAGCAGCTTGATCAGCGCCAGAACGAGCTTCGCGAGGCCGTTGCCCGCAGAGGCGGCCGTGACGTCGACGCGTGGCGTCGCGCGCGGCGGCGGCGCCTGCTGCTGAGCCAGCGCCTGTTCCAGCGCGGCGGCGAGTGCGGCGGCGGTCGTTACGGCAGCCACGTGCGGCCCATTCATCGGGATTCCTCTTCGAGCGGCATCGCGCGGCCGGCCAATGCGGTTTCCACCGAGGTCAGGAGCAAGCGCAGATGCAAGTAGAGCAGATCGACGTCGGCCACCGACACGACCACGTGTGCGGAAATCACCGCCCCCTTGTTCAGAATCCGGTCCAGCGACTCGCACAGGGACAGCCGCTCGGCGAGCTCGGCCGGAACGGGTTCGCCGTCCGCGCTGCGCACGGCTCGAGACGGCGACGAGCAAGGCGGCGTCACGACGCTTCCAGGCTGTCCAGATGATCGAGCAGCGTCTGTTCGCGCGCTTCGAACGCAGCCTCGTCGATCTGGCCGGATTCGAGTTCGCGATACAGATCGACGAGCGCCGCCTTGGTCATCTCGACGTCGGCGATCGTCTCGTCCTCGGCGGCCTGCGCGATCTCCTCGAAGATCCAGAACATGCCCTTGATCGGCGCGGCCAGCAGGTTATCGAGAATGAACATGGCACCCTTCAGAGACTCATGTTGAGATTGACGAAATGGTGAGGCGGACACGGCCCGCTGTATTTCAGCACGAGCGCATCGTCGAGCTCCCGCGACGCGGCGGCCACGTTCGACTCGAATTGGCCGAGTTCGGCGTTTCGCACGAGGCAGGTCAAGCGCAGGATTTCCGTCTCGCTGCGCGGCGGGTCGTGCCGGACCTCCTTGCAGCACGCGTCGAGCGCCTCGTCCACTAATGCCGCGTGGCGCGCCCGCTCTTCGTTCAGCACGCGCTCGAAGCGGCTGCCCAACTCGATCTTGTCGTCGCGTCTGACCGCGCCGCCGCGCGCCAGCATGGCGTCGCGTGCGGCCTTGAGATCGGGGCGGACGTCGATCAGGTAGCGAAAGACGTCGGGCACGTCCCAGCTCAGTCGCACGCTCATTTCCACGTGGTCCGCGAGCCGCGCGAGCTCGCGGCCGAGCACGGTCCGGTGCTTCTTGAGCATCCTGCGCAGCGCGATTTCGCTGGTGGCGATCGTGCCGAACGCCACCGGCAGCACGGTGCCCTCGGCCGCGAGGCTCTGGATGACCGTGTGATGCGCGAGCAGATGGCGCCGCTCGGGACGGACCCTCGCGAGCCCCGTGTCGCTGACGATCGCCGCGACGTCGCCGTCGGTCAGCGCGTAGACGGCCGTTCCGCCGATGCCCGGCGGAAGGCTGGCTGGCACCTCTCGCGCATGCTTGACGGCGTACAGATAGCGGGCGCCGCTATGGCTGGTCATGCTGCACCTCATGCGGCACCGGCTTGCGGATATTCGGCTTCATGTTAGGAGGCATGAGCACGGGCGCGTCCTGAAGACGGACGGACTCGATGCAGCCTTCGACGATGTCCACCATCAGCAGCGAATGGCAGACCCAGCAGCGCAGCGCGCCGTGGTATCGCGCGTAGGAGTCGTCGTCGACTTCGATCTGGTGCCCGCAGGAAATACAGTTGATGTTCATGATGTCCCTCTCAATATCGAATCCGGAACGATCCGACGATGTCGCCGGCCTGCGGCGCTTCGCTTCCGATCGCCGCATACAGCCTGGCCTTCTCGCGCTCCAGATCGGCGAGCCGGCTATCGACGCTGGCGATGCGGCGCTGCGCGGCTCGTCGCTCGATGTCCCGCCGGCTTTTTTCCATTTCGATGCACGAGATCCGCATATACATGCTGTGCACCGGCATTGCCGCCGAGGTGGATGTATGCCGGGCGCGGATGTCGTGCAACCCTTTTTTCGGAATCGGCATGATTCATCTCCGCGCTTTCGTGCGCCGGCCTGCCTGACTGACCGCCTGCGCCTCCTGCTCCAGATTCACCCCGAGGATGTCTCTGCAGGCCCATACGTAGCCGGGATTGTCGGGCGTCGCGTCGCCGCCGCGATAGGCGAGCGCGCGCGCGAGCGCGATGGCCGCCCGGATGCTGGGATGGTGGCCGTTGCCGCTGGTGTCGCGCATCCGGCGGGTGAGATCGACGATCCGCTCGGCATCGACGCGCTCGATTTCGGATCGGGCCCAGACGATCTCGACCTCCGTCTCGCGGTCGTAGTGCCCCACTTGAATCGTGATCAGCCGGCCCATCAACGCGTTCTGCGTCTTGTGCACGCCCACGTACTCTTCCGGATTCGACGTGAAGATCGCGCGAAAGCCGGGATGCACCGTCAGATAGCCAGCGCCCGTCATGCGATTGGGCAAGTTCAGGATGCCTTCCGACAATACCGGCAGCAGTGCGTTGTTCGCTTCCGGCCGGGATCGGTTGAATTCGTCGTAGATGAGCGTGAGGCCGTGCTGGCAGGCGGTCGTCAGGCGATTGTCGATCCAGGTCGTGGTCATTTCCTCCTCGGTCTTGACCACCGAATGGATGAAGTTGTCGACCACCCGCGAGCGGCGATATCCGGCGCCGCGACCGACGAGATCGGCGCTGCCGAGTTCGTCGTCGCCATGCATCAGCACGACTTGCCGACCGAGCTGAGCGGCGATGTGGAATGCGAGCGTGGTCTTGCCGGTGCCCGACGGCCCCGCAAGATGCACCCCGTAGCCGGCGCCGAGATAGGTCAGCGCACGTTCGGTGAGATTGCGAACGGCGGGCGTCTGCACGAATTCGGCACTCGCTTCCAACCGCACCCTGTCCCGGGCGGCGCCGTCGCCATTCACGCCGCGCGCCGCTGCAACCAGTTCCGGCGGTGGGGCGAGATCGGTCATGATTCCCTCCAGTTATCGGAAAAGCATCGGCCGGGCGCAGCGGTCGGCCGGGCGCATCGATCGGTGGGCCGCCGCGCCCAGTCGCAAACGGCCCTAGCCTCGCCAAGCGCGGCGGGCTCCCCTCAGATCGGCGTCGAACGCCTGTCGCAGATCACGCACGCGCTCGACCAGGTCCGTCACGAAAGCCGTTCTGGCGTCGAGCGCGTGGCTGAACATATCGGCATTGGCCAGGTGCAGTTGCCGCAACAGTTGCGCGACTTCCGTTCGCAGATCCTCGCGCGAATCCGCCAGCTTCTGCAGCAGTCTCTGCCGCTCCCTGTGACCCGCCACGACGTCCTGATGCAGCCGGGTCATGTCTTGCGTCATGCTGTTCATGACTGTTCCTTTCGAGGCCGACCGCTTTGCCGCGGCCGGAAACCAAGTTGCCCGCCATGCGGCGGCAACGTCGGTCACGCTGCGGGCGCTGCGGCAGTCGCGGTCAAGCCGATTGCTTCGGCATACTTGAGATAGGTTTCGACCGACGCGATGACGACGCGGGCCTCGATCGAGAGCAGCTCAATGCCGACAAGCGACACCTTTGCCCACACGTCGATGACGATGCCCTTGTCGAGGATGCGATCGACAACTTCGGCCAGGCTCGAAGAGTCGGTCGATTTTTGCACTTTGGCCATGATGGCCTCCTTGCTATACGTTGATGGGAAAAGACATTTGCGCTGCAGGAGCAGGCTAGGGCCACCAAGCAACCCCCATGCCGGAACACGGAGCATCGCGCGAGAAAGTCGCCGTGGATGCCGCCGTCGGCCACGCGGCGCCGATATGCAACGGCTTTGATTGCGAGGCGGGCAAAATCGGCGCGAAATCCCGCACTCGAAACAATGAACCGGCGTCGCAATTTTCAATTTTCATGTTTCGATCAATGTCGAATTCGATTGAAACGTCTTTTGCGCAAACGTGCATATCCGGCGTATGGAAGCGGCGTCGCGGTATGGAAAGCGTTCCATGGAAAGCTCTCCATACCGCCCCAATGCACGAAGCATGCACGGCAAAAATGCCACCGCGCACGGCGGTATATTTCCTATGATGAGAATTGCAGCATAAGGTCGACACCATACAAATACGGCGAGACACAGGGGAGCGGCCATGCCCGGCAGCAGCCGCACATTGATCTACATTCCGATTCTCCATTCCGGTATCGACATGGGGCAGTTCGCTCCGCTCGTCGACGATGCGGCGCAAGCCCATCTCGGCGCCGACACGTGGCAACGTCGCATGATCGACATCGAGCGCATGTGGGACGGCATTGAAGAAGCCATCCCTCGGCTCGGCCTCGACCTGAAATCCCTGCGCGTCTATCAGGACGGCTTGCCGGTATGCGGCCGCGAGCTCGAGATCGTCGACGACCTCACGAAGGCCGGCAGTCGCAATCATCGTTTGCTGCAAACGCTGAGTCGGCAAGGCGCGACGCTGGTCGGCACCGAAGCGCCGGAATTGCTGGTGGAGGAATACGAGCTCGCCTGGCGGCTGCTCAACGCCGCGTCCGCGAACGGGCAGCGGACCGACACCGAACGCCAGCTCGCGGCCGACCTGCTGCAAAGACGCGACCGGTTCATTGCCCGCCGGATCGGCGAGACGCTGCCGGCCGGCGGCACCGGCATTCTGTTCGTCGGCGCGCTGCACCGGGTGGCGCCCCTCTTGCCGGCCGATCTGGCAGTGAGCTATCCGCTCGGCAGCCCGACGATCTGAGACGGCGAACGCCATGATTACGGTTCCAAGCCCGATGCCGGCGCGCGTGCTGATCGTCAACGAACCGATTTTCGGCTCGCGGCTGACCGAGCTGCTACGCCACGCGGGCCTCGACGCCGTGTCCGCGCAAACCGGCTACGCGGCGCTGCGAACCCTGGAGCAACAGCGCTCCGACGCCGTGGTGCTCGACGACCGCCTGCAGGACATGAGCGGGCTGGACCTGCTGCACGCGATCCGGCGACGGACGCCGCAGATGCCGGCGGTGATGCTCACCGACCATCCGGACGTGCAGGGCGCCATCTGCGCGATGCGGGACGGCGTTCAGGACTACCTCTCGAAGTCGGTCGACGACGACGTGCTGGTGCGCGCGGTCAGGACGGCGCTGACGAGCGGCGGCGGCCGGAGCGGCGAGCCGTCGGTCGCCGCCAGCCTGTGCGAAAGCATGGGGCCGAGCGAAGCCGTTGCCCGCCTGGTCGCCCGGATCGGGCTCGTGGCGAAGAGCACGTTTTCGGTCCTGATCCTGGGCGAAAGCGGCGCGGGCAAGGAACTGGTCGCGCGCGCGATCCACCGCGGCAGCGGGCGGCGCGCGGCGCCTTTCGTCGCGATCGATTGCGGCGCGATTCCGGAGCAACTGCTCGAGTCGGAACTTTACGGCCACGAGAAAGGCGCGTTCACCGGCGCGGCCGCCGCCAAGTCCGGCAAGTTCTCGGCCGCGAACTGCGGCACGCTGTTTCTCGACGAGATCGCCAACCTGCCGCTCGCGTCGCAAGCCAAGCTGCTGCGCGTGATCCAGGAGCGCACGCTGTATCGCGTGGGCGGCAACACACCGCTGCCGCTGGACGTGCGCATCGTCGCCGCCGCCAACGAAGACATCGAGCAAAAAGCGCTCGAAGGCGGCTTTCGCAGCGACCTCTTCTTCAGGCTGTCCGAATTCGTGATTCATGTCCCTGCGTTGCGCGAACGACGGGACGACATCCTCTACCTGGCGCAGCACTTCGCCTCGCAAACCTGCACGGAATTGGACAAGTCCCCCGTCACGTTCTCCGACGCGACTTGCGAGCGCTTGTTGAATCACCCGTGGCCGGGCAACGTCCGGCAGCTACGCAACACGATCCGGCAAGCCGTCCTCGTCGCGGGCGACATCGTGCAGCCGGCTCATCTCAATATCGCCTCGACCGGCAAGCATGCGGCGCCGGCGCCGGAATTCGGCTGGGAAGGACTGTCGCTGAAGGAAGTGGTGCGACGCAATATCGCCGACATCGAACGGCGGGTGATCGAACAGGTGTTGCAGGCGACCCATGGCAACAAGGCCCAAGCGGCACGAGTCTTGCAAGTCGACTACAAGACCATCCATTCGAAGGTCAAGGAATACCGCATCGAATTCCGAGGAGTCGACGATGAAGACCAAGCGTGACGGAGCGAAAGAAGCGGCCAGCGGCTTCGAAGGCATCATGTCGGGCATCGTGAACCTGGTGGAGAAACTCAACGAACTGGCCCAGACCGGCAATGAACTTCAGTTGCTGAAGGAGCGTACGACCGATGCGGGTATCCGGGGCGTCTACGGCATCAACATCAAGGTCGGTTTGGGGCAGGACAAGGATAGGGTCTCGGTCGAGCCGTTCGGCAACATCCGCAAGGACAAGTCCGGCCACGCGGTGGTGCAGGAAGTGATCGAGCCGATCGTGGACGTGTTCGAGGAGACCGACCATACGCTCGTGGTGGCGGAAATGCCGGGCGTGAGCCTGGACGACGTGAGGCTCGACGTCCAGGACGACGTGCTCACGATCGTCGCGGAGCACCGGCCCAAGAAATACATCAAGGAAGTGCTGCTGCCGCGCCCGTATACGCGCGACCAAATGCAATTCGGCTGCAACAACGGGATTCTCGAAATCAAGTGCACGGACTGAAACGGCCATGGACAAAGCTGAACAGACCGGGCTCCAGTTGCGGGTGACCGAAGGGAACGCCCGCGACGTCGGCCGGGCGCTCGCCCGCATGGGGCCGGAGGATCTCGAACTGCTGGACGCGGCGGTAGGCGATCTGGTCGAGGTGCGCGGCAAGCGCACCACCGTATGCAAGGCCATGCTCGCGCACAAGGAGCTGCGCGCCCAGTCGCGGGTGCAACTGGACGGCGTCGTGCGCGGCAACGCCGGCGCCGGCATCGACGAACTCGTCACGCTAAAGAAAGTGACCGCGCGTCCGGCGAACCTGGTGCAGTTGGCGCCCATCAACGCCGCTCCCGCACCGAGCGACCTCGACTACATCGCGGGATTGCTCGACGGCCTGCCGGTGATCGAGGGCGACCGCATCCGCGCGACGCTGTTCGGCAGCCGCAGCGCGGATTTCAAGGTGACGAGCTGCACGCCGCGCGGACCGGTGCTGATCGGCCCGAACACCGAGCTGTCGATCGGACGGCCCGCGAAAGGCGAACCCGCGGTGGCCGCCCCTACCCTGTCGTACGAAGACATCGGCGGCCTCAAGCCGCAATTGATGCGCATCCGCGAAATGATCGAGTTGCCGCTGCGCTATCCCGAGGTCTTCGAACGGCTCGGCGTCGATGCGCCCAAAGGGGTGTTGCTGTACGGCCCGCCGGGCTGCGGCAAGACCCTGATCGCGCGGGCCATCGCCCATGAGTGCGACGCGGCCTTCTTCGCGGTGTCCGGCCCCGAGGTGATACACAAGTTCTACGGCGAATCGGAAGCGCACCTGCGCAAGATTTTCGAGGAAGCCGCGCGCAAGGCGCCCGCCATCGTCTTCCTGGACGAAGTGGATGCGATCGCGCCCAAGCGCGAAACCGTCGTCGGCGAGGTGGAAAAGCGCGTGGTCGCGCAACTGCTGGCGTTGATGGACGGCCTCAACGGCCGTCAGCAGGTCATCGTGATCGCCGCCACCAATCTGCCCAACGCGCTCGATCCGGCGTTGCGCCGGCCGGGCCGCTTCGATCGCGAGATCGCGATCCCGATCCCCGATCGCAACGGCCGTCTCGAAGTGCTCGAAATCCACAGTCGCGGCATGCCGCTCGCGGCCGACGTCGAGCTGGAACATCTCGCCGACATTACTCACGGTTTCGTCGGCGCGGATCTCGAGGCGCTGTGCAAGGAGGCGGCCATGCTCTGCCTGCGCCGCCTGCTGTCGGAACTCGATCTCGGCCTGCGCTCGATTTCCTACGAGCAGCTCGATCGCCTCGTCGTGAACATGGACGACTTCCTGTCCGCGCTGGCCGAGATCGATCCATCGGCCATCCGCGAGGTCTTCGTCGAAATTCCCGACGTGCGCTGGGAGGACGTCGGCGGCCTCGGCAATACGAAGGCGCAGTTGATCGAAGCGCTGGAGTGGCCGCTCAAGTATCCGGAGTTGTTGACGCGTGCGGGCGCCAAGCCATCCAAGGGCATCCTGCTCGTCGGCCCGCCCGGTTGCGGCAAGACCTGGCTCGCGAAGGCCGCGGCCAACGAGTGCGGCGTCAATTTCATCCCGGTCAAGGGGCCCGAGCTGATGTCGAAGTACATCGGCGAATCCGAAAAAGGCGTGCGCGACGTGTTCCGCAAGGCGCGGCATGCGGCGCCCTGCCTGCTGTTTTTCGACGAGATCGACGCGCTCGCGCCCCGGCGCGGCGAAGGCGCGTCCGGCGCGCATGTGCCGGAGCGCCTGCTGTCGCAGTTTCTGGCCGAATTCGACGGTATCGAGGATCTGAAAGGCGTGATGGTGCTCGCCGCCACGAATCGCATCGACATGCTCGATCCTGCCGTGTTGCGTCCCGGCCGCTTCGACGAGATCATCGAAATCGCGTTGCCCGACCCGGCCGCCCGCCGCGAGATCTTCGACGTGCATCTGCGCCGCAAGCCGCTCGCGACCGACGTGGCCAGCGAGCACCTGGCGGCGGAATGCGACGGGTTCTCGGCCGCCGAGATCGCGTCGGTGTGCCGCCGCGCGGCGCTCTCCGCTGTGCGCCGCGCGGTCGCCGCGGGCATCGCCGATCCGGCGCTGGTGCAACTGAGCGGCGCGGACCTGGACGAGGCGATCCAGGAAGCCCGGCAGCGGCGCAAGCAAACGCAATGAACGACGCCCTCTATCTGTTTTGCTTCGTGCGCGCCGACCGTCTCGACCCGGCATTGGCCGCGAGCCCGCCCGATGAGCCGCGGCTGCAACTGTTGCGCGAGGGGAATCTGGGCGCGGTGCTGTGCGACGCGTCGCGCAGCGAGTTCGCCGGGGCCGACGCCGAGCGGCGGCTCGCGGACCCTGCCTGGGTCGCCGGCCGAGTGGCGACCCACGCCGCGGTGATCGAGTGGGCGATGCGCTATTCGCCCGTCTTTCCGGCCCAGTTCGGCACCTTGTTTTCGAGCGCCAGCCGGGTCGTCGCGTTGATGCGAAGCTGTCACCCGCGCATCGGCCGCGTCCTCGACGATGTCGAGGGCAAGACGGAGTGGGCTGTCAAAGGCTGGCTCGATCGACCGGCAGCCACCGACTCGCAGGCCGCGTCGCTCCGCGCCGACGAGCCGGAACCCGCGTCACGCTCGGCCGGCGTCCGTTATCTGCGCGAGCGGCGGCTTCAGGCGCGCGCCGGCCAGAATCTGCGCCGCTGGCTCGAGCAGAGCGTGCCGCAAGTCTCGGCGCGATTGCAGCGCCACGCGGTGGAGATGCGTAGCCGGCCATGGCGGACCTCGGATGCGCCGAACGAAATCGTGGCGAACTGGGCGTTCCTCGTGCGAAACCGCGACGTCCCTGCATTTCGCCGGCAGGCGGAAGCCATCAACGCCGAGTTGGCCACGCAGGGATTGCGCTTCGATCTCTCCGGGCCATGGCCGCCGTACAGCTTTTGCGTCCCGCTCGCCGAAGAGGCAACATGGTCTGGCTGATCTACGCCGTGCTGAGGCCGAGGCGCGCCATCGCGCTGCCGCCGGGCGTGGACGGCGCGCGGCTCGATATCGTGGACGGCGCGCACCTCTGCACCGTCGTCTCGGAACATCCTCAGGCGCCATCGGCAACGGTACCGGCGGCGCTCGCCTTCGGCCACGCGGTGAACGCGCTGTTCCGGCACGGCGCCATCGTGCCGATGCGCTTTCCCACCTGTCTCGACGACAGGCAAGCCGTGCACGCGTGGCTGGACGACGAATGCGACACGTATGGTGCGCTGCTGCAGCGGATCGACGGCTGCGTCGAAATGGGGCTGCGATTCCAGCTCGCCGACGAACCGCGCGCGCAGTCGCGGCCGCACGCAGGCGGTCCCGGCCATGCCTACCTTGCCGCTCGCGCGGCGCCGAGCGCCGTCGCGCTGTCGCAGGGGGAACGCATGGCGGCGACGCTTCGCGGCCTGTATCGCGACTGGCGGTTCGACGGGCTGGTGGAAGGCTTCGCCGGTCTGAGCTTTCTCGTCCGGCAAACCGCGCTCGACGACTTCCTCGCCCGATGCCGGCAAACGGCGCGCCGGACCGCCTTGCCGATCTATGTGTCGGGGCCGTGGCCGCCGTACAGTTTCGCCGCGGATGAGCGCTCATCGGCGCCGGGTTGCATGGCATCCTCCGGCCGACGAGTCGCACTCGGCCTCGACAGCAGCGTCAAGATCTGAAAACGCCGCAGGTTCGAAACACGGCGACGACGCTCGTTGAAGACCGCGTGCGGATTGCCGCGCAAGCCGCGGCCAGACGGAGATCGGCGTGACGATGCAGCGGGCCGTCGAATGCGCGTGTCCATGCCATGTCGGAACTCGGCAGATCGATCGTACAAAGCCCTGATGGCGGGAAACCGCGTCATCGGGCCGCCGCGCAATCGCCCCACCCTGTGCTGGCGTCTGGGCGACCGCCTTTCATCGGCGGAGCGCGAACGCTCTCTTTGTCGATCGTTTCCATCGTTGCCGTCACGTCGATCATTCCCGGCAGACAGATCACAATCGTTTCGCCTGGCTAAAGAACCGAGCCGGGACGTTCCGGCCTGAACCGGCGGCGCCGATGTCGGGCAAGCCTCACCTGCGTACGCACGCTCTTGCACGCGCTGCAAGACGTGGAACACGGTTTGCGGTTTGCGGTGCGCGGTGCGCGGTGCGCGGTGCGCGGTGCGCGGTGCGCGGTGCGCGGTGCGCGGTTCGCGATGCACATCTCTTCGCGCGATCAGTGGCGGGCACGCGCCCCGACGTTGGACGTTGGACGCCGCACACCTTCGCCATGCGCGGACGGCATTGCGATGCCTGCGTTGCCGCGAACATTGCGCTGCGCATTCGCGTCTCGCCGCTCGCCCGGATGCGCCCGACCACCGCGCACCATCACGCCGATGCGTCGTCTTCCGCGAGCTGAAACAGGCAATCGCCGCGTTGCACCTGCGCGGGCACGCGTTTGCAGACGACTTCGCCGTCGCTCGCGAAGCGCTGCGTGACGGGCTCGCGCAGCGGCGTATCGGGAAAATGGATCAGCGCCGCGGGCTGACCCGCGCGCACGCGCTCGCCCAGCTCGACGAGCGGCTCGTAGAGCCCCTTGTCGTACGCATACACGTAATGATGCGCGCCGCCCACCCGCATGAAGCGCGTCTGCGCGGGCGGACTGTCCGGCACGAGCGGGCCGCGCAGCGCGCCGACGAAGCCGAGCAAATGCAGCAGGCCGCGGCGTGCGTCGCGAATCAGCACCGGGTCGGACATCCCGCCGCCACCCAGCTCGGTCAGGATCGAGATCGCGCCTTGCCGGCGCGCGGCCGACGACGCATGCACAGGGTTCGGCGCGTGCAGAAACGCGCGCGGCAGGCCGAACGCGGCGAGCAATTCGCGCACGCGCGCGCGCTCCGCCGCATCGCGCGGCTCGAGCGCGAGCATGTTGCCGCCTTGATAGAGGAGCGAGCTGCCGCCCGAATGCAGATCGACGAGATACCGCGCGCGCGGCAGCAACGTGTGCTCGATGTAGTCGGCGATCACGTCGGTCGGCGTGCCGGCCGGGTCGCCCGGAAAGCTGCGGTTCAGGTTGCCGCCGTCGATCGGCGATACGCGCGAGCCCGCGTCCGCCGCCGGGAAATTCGCCATCGGCAGGAAAATCAGCTGCCCGTCGACCATCTCCGCGTCGATCTCCCGCACGACGCGCGACACGACGATCTGCCCTTCGTACTCGTCGCCGTGGTTGCCGGCCATCACGAGCACGACGGGGCCGCTGCCATTGCGAATCGATACGATCGGAACCGGAATCCATCCGTACGCCGAACGATGGACCGAGTGCGGCAGGCGCAGATAGCCGGCGTGCTTGCCGTTCGCGTCGAGATCGATTTCGCTGCGGATGGGAGTTCGGAAGCGAGGGGTGTCGGTCATGGTCAGCATCGGCCTGCGACGGCCTGAGCAGTAGCGGAACTGTGTGAGGAAGCTTACCGGCAATCGCCGGCGGGCGCTCGGGGTGCTGCGAGGTGCTGCGAGGTGCTGCGGCGTGCAAAGCATGCGGTTCTGCGACGCCGTTGCGGCGGTGCGGTACTGCGGATGCGCCGATGCAGCGACCGGCGTGCGCCATGTCGACGAGCGGATGTCGCGGCACGGCACCGCCGCATATGTCGCGAACGTTCCGGGAACATCAGCGTCGCTCGCTTCGCGGGCGCTGCGGGCGCTGCGGGCGCTGCGGGCGCTGCGGGCGTCGCGGGCGTCGCGGGCGTCGCGGGCGTCGCGGGCGTCGCGGGCGTCAGATCGTAGCGCGCCGCCGCATCGGCGGGAACGACGATTGCATCCGATCGTTATGCGCCGCTTGCTGCTTTACATAGTGCACCAGCAGCATGGTCGCCGCCGAACGCATCGGCCGCACCGCACAGCAGTTTTCTGCTAACGTCGCCTTGCGAATGTGTGCGTTCCATGCAGGCGCCGCCGGCAAACGCGCCGTCGTTCGCGCGACCGCCCCGTGCGTCGCGCCACGCGAACCGTCCCGCGACGCACGCGCGGCCCAAGCCCCCCAACCTTCAGGAGCCCCTCGCATGACAACACACCGGTTCGACGTGTTCGGCAGGCAAATCCTGGTCGAGCGCACGCAGGATCGCTGGGTGCCGTTCTATCCCGGCACGGACGGCAAGCGCCGTCCCGCGCATTTCGTCATTCCCGATTTCCTCGAAGCCGACGAGTTGGGCCAGTATCTCGGGGACCTGTTTCACGAAAGCGCGACGCCCGACTACGGCGACGTCCGCCGCCTCGATCTTCCAGAGCCCGATTGACCGCGCGGGCGGCGGCCGCATCCGCCTTCGGCGCCGCGGCGAAACGCAGCGACGGCATGCCGTCGCGAACACGCGGCAACGCAAGACGCAGCCGGCCCGGCGCCCCATGTTGTCGCCCTTCTTCGCCGGATTGAATAAACTTTTCTCATTACGTGGCGTCCGACGCAAAAACGGCAAACAACCCTGGCGCGGCTCCACGCCCGCGCCCGTATGCTCAACCCATGAAATCACTGATCCCGCAGCAACCGCACAAGCTCGTCCGTCATAACGTCAACTGGGTGGTGAACGCGTTCAAGCGCTTCTCCACCGACCGCTGCTCCGCGATGGCGGCGAGCATCGCGTTCTATTCGGCGTTCTCGCTCGCACCGACGCTCGTGATGGTGATCGCGGTCGCCGGCTGGTTCTTCGGCGCCGACGCCGCGCGCGGCGAGGTGTTCGGTCACGTCCACGAGCTGATCGGCAACGAGGCGGCAGCCGGCGTGCAGACGATCGTCGAGAACGCGCACCGCAGCGGCAGCCGCGGCGGCATCGCGGCGCTGATCTCGTTCGCGATGCTCGCGGTCGGCGCGTCGGCGACGTTCGCGTCGCTCAACACGGCGCTCAGCGTGATCTGGCCTGCGACCGGGACGCGCGCATCGTCCGTGCTCGGCCTCGTGCGGGTGCGGCTCGTCTCGTTCGGACTCGTGCTCGGCGTCGCGTTCCTGCTGATCGTGTCGCTCGTGCTCGACACCGCGATCACGTTCATCGGCCGCTGGCTGTGGGGCAACTCGCCCTACGTCGTGATCGGCAACCTGCTGCAGTTCTCGATCGGCATCGCGGTGCTCGCGTTCGCGTTCAGCACACTGATGAAGTTCCTGCCGGACGCGCGCGTGTCGATCCGCGACGCGATGACGGGCGGCATCGTCTCCGCCGTGCTGTTCTCGGCGGGCAAGAAGCTCTTCGCGCTGTACCTCGCGCACGCGGGCACCGCGAGCGCGTTCGGCGCAGCGGGATCGTTCGCGGTGCTGCTGATGTGGCTGTACTTCTCGGCCGCGGTGCTGCTGCTCGGCGCGGAATTCGCGGCGGCGCGCGGCGCCGCGCACGCGGCGGACGATGCCGATACCGCTGCCGAAGCCGCGGCAGTACGCCGCGGCCCGCGCGATTGACGCGACGGGAATGTGACTCCAGACAGTCCGCTCCTTACGCTTGTCTTTCCAAGTCTTGCGTCTAAGCAAACGATCGGCTCGGCGCGCAAGTGCGCCGGGCACCGCCGCGCGGATGCACTCCGCTGCGCCGTCTTGCGGCGTCGGACCGCACGTTGAACGCGCTCTAGGCCCGACCCGCAAGCGCAAACGTTTGCCCATCCCGATTTTGTTGCACGGACGGCCTAGAAACGCGCGTTCTCCCGTCGATGACGCTTATCGCCGCAATAATCGCAACGCAACAATCGATCAGCGTTACCCGAACAGAAATAGTCGTTTATGTGGTTGATATAAAACGACTTTCCTTCACTGTTACCTTTTCGAGACACTTTATTTTTTTGGATTTCTTGCGTCTGGTGCAGTGCGCTATTCTCCAATCCGCAACAAATAACGACTCACTCGCGTGGAGAAATAACTCGATGAAGAAACTTGCTCTGTCTACCCTCTCGCTCGCCCTGCTGGGCGCAACCAGCGCAGCTCAGGCTCAAAGCAGCGTCACGCTGTATGGCGTGATTGATACGTCGATCACTTATGTCCACGGCAACGACGGCCAGGCCAACAACGCATGGCTGATGGGCAGCGGCAACCTGCAAGGCAGCCGCTGGGGCCTGAAGGGCACCGAGGACCTCGGCGCAGGCCTCAAGGCAATCTTCCAGTTGGAAAACGGCTTCAACTCGAATGACGGTACGCTCGGCCAAGGCAAGCGCATGTTCGGTCGTCAGGCGTTCGTCGGCCTGCAAAGCGATCAATACGGCACGCTGACGCTCGGCCGCCAGTACGATCCGCTCGTCGACCTGGTTCAACCGGTCACGGCAGACAACTACTTCGGCAGCCTGTTCGCCACCCCGGGCGACGTCGACAACAACGACAACAGCCTGCGCGTGAACAACACGGTCAAGTACACGTCGCCCGTGTTCGCCGGCCTGCAGTTCGAAGCCCTGTACGGCTTCAGCGGCGTCGCGGGCTCGCCGGGCACCGGCCAGACGTGGGCGGCCGCTGCTGCGTACAACAACGGCCCGCTCGGCGTCGCAGCCGGCTACTTCCATACGTCGAACTCGGCACCGCTCAGCGCCGCCGGCATTCGCACGGGCTGGGGTGGCTCGTCCGACGCGATCTTCGACGGTTCGGACAACTCGCTGTTCCTGAACAACGGCTACGCGACGGCCAAGTCGATCGGCATCGCTCAAGTCGGCGCTCAATACGTGATCGGTCCGGTCACGTTCGGCCTCGGCTACAGCAATGCGCAATACAAGTCGGACAATGCTTCGGCGTTCGGCTCGACCGAGAAGTACAACACGGGCCGCGGTTTCGTCACGTACCAGGCGACGTCGGCGCTGCTGCTGGGCCTCGGCTACATCTACACGAAGTCGAGCGGCGATTCGAACGCGAAGTACCACCAGGTTTCGCTGGGTGCGGACTACTCGCTGTCGAAGCGTACCGATGTCTATCTGGCTGGCGCATATCAGCACGCGAGCGGCACGCAAGCGGGCGGCGGCGACGCGCAAGCTTCGATCGGCTCGTACGGCATCGGCGGCACGAAGTCGCAAGAAATCGTCGCGCTGGGCCTGCGCCACAAGTTCTAAGCGCAGCCCGCGAGCAGCGGTTCGGCGACGCTCTCGGGCGTCGCGGGCCGCGACCGCAAAGCCAGCCTGACGCATATGCGCACGGCTGGCTTTTTTGTTTTGTTTGCAGTGCCGTGCGGGCGTACATGGCACACCGTCACGTCGCACACGCCCTTCGCCGGTCTGCTTGCGCGTGCTGCGCTCATTTGTTCGGCCGTCGACGACTCCTTCACTCCAATCGCTCGGCGACGCTTCCTTTCGCCATGGTCGGCCCGCTTGCTCGTCCGCGCGTTGCGTTGCAAGTGCACGGGCATCCCGGACATGCCGGCTCGTCGGTGAGCGTCGCGCGACATCGCATCGTCGCCGCGTCGATCCATCGTTCGCCGGCAACCGGGAAACTGACGTGTCGCCGCGTCGCTGCGACGCCCGCTCCGCCGCCATGGCGACCGCGCCACGCGCCCCGTTCGTCACCGCATCCGCTGCGCTCGCACACGACTCGTCGCGCACCGGACGCCGCGCACCTTGCGCCACACCGCACCGCGCACAGACAAAAAAATCCCCGCGCGCTTTCGCACGCGGGGACTTTTTCGGACTATCGCAGCTACCGGACGATTCCGGCAAACCGCACGCCGTCCTTACGCTGCCGCGTCCTTCAGCTTCTTCAGCGCGCGAGCCTTCACGCGCACGCTGGCCGGCTTCGCCGGGAACCAGCGCTCTTCGCCCGTGAACGGGTCCTTGCCGAAGCGTTTCTTCTTCGCCGGCACGGCTTGCGCCGAGATCTTCAGAAGGCCCGGCAGCGTGAACTCGCCCGCACCCTTCTTGTGGATCGAACCGAGGATCGCGTTCTCGAGTGCCGTCAGCACAGCCTTCACGGCCTTCAGTTCGACCTCGGCACGCTCGGCGATGTGAGCGGCGAGCGACGCCTTCGTGAACGAGTCCTTGAGCGGCGTCGGAGCGGCAGGCGCCTTCGCGACAGCCTTCTTGGCCACTACTTTCTTCGCGGGCGCTGCTTTCTTGGCAGCCACTTTCTTGGCCGGTGCGGCAGCCTTCTTAGCCACCTTTTTTGCGGAAGTCGCCATGTTTCTCCTACCAGGTGTGGTCGTTGGATACACGAAGCGCGCGACATGCGAGCTTCAACGCCGGATTCTACAAGCGCCGCGCCGCTTCGTGCAGCACTTTTATGCGTTATCCGCGGGTTTCCCGCAGGTTTTGTTGCGCGCCGCTGACTACGGATGTCGTTTCGACCCGTGTACGCAGCGTTTTTTTGTGTCGCGCGCCGAATCGAAACGGCGAATTATGTTCGACATTTGCATTCCTATACTGTCCGCCGGCATCGCATCGCTTGGGATATGGAATGCGCGCAATCAAGCACGTTAGAGGGCTCGACGGTTTGCGCGCCGTCGCCGTCACACTTGTCTTCCTGTCGCACCGCGCGCACTTCGGCGCGGTCGACGTCGGCCAGATCGGCGTCTGGACGTTCTTCCTCATCAGCGGCTTTCTGATCGTCGGCGAACTGCACCGCAGCCGGCTCGCGATCGAGCGCGGCACGTCGTGCCGCCGCTACGCATTCTGGCTGTTCGCGGGCAAGCGCGCGCTGCGCATCCTGCCCGTCTACTACCTGCTGCTCGCCGCGCTCGCGATCGCGCATCGCCACGTCTATCAGCACGGCGTCGATCTCGGGCTGCGCTGGCACGCGGTGTTTCTGTCGGACTATTGGATCGGCGTCGTCAAGGACGGCTGGCCCGGCAGCACATCGCACTTCTGGAGCCTCGCCGTCGAACAGCAGTTCTACCTGATCGCGCCGCTCGTGCTGCTCGCGACCCGCGCGTCGCGCCATCTCGCGTATTGCGCGGCGGCCGTCGCGCTCGCCGCCGTCGCGCACGCGCTGCTGTATCTGCAACACGCATCACCGGTGCTGATTTACGCGTTTTCGCCGTGGAATTTCGCGTTGATCGCGCTCGGCGGCATCGGCGGGATACTGCACAGCGGCGGCGTGGCGGCGCCGAAAGGCGCCGTCGGCACGCTCATGCTTTGGGCCGGCGCTGCAGGCGTGGCGTTCTGCGCGACGCTGGCGATGCGGGCCGCGCCGCTTTCCGCCACGGCCGGCAGTCTAGCGGACGTCGCCCTCGGCGTCTCGCTCGGCATCCTGCTGTTCTGGATCGTGAGCCGTCCCGAACATCCGGCCGTCGCGCTGCTCGAATGGGCGCCGATCGCGTACCTCGGCACCATCAGCTACGGGTTCTATCTGTTCCATAACCTGATTCCGGAGCATCTCGGCGTGATGCCGGGCATCTACGAACGGCTGCACGTCCCGCACTCGCTGCGGGAATTGCTGCCCGAGATCCTGCAGTTCCTGCTGTCCGTGCTGCTCGCGCATCTGTCGTGGCAGTACCTGGAAAAGCGCGTGCTCGACTATAAGAAGCCGCTCGAGACCGCATTGCGTCGGCGGTTCGCACCGCGCGAGCGCACGGCCGTGCGGTGACGCGCACGATGCCGCAAAACGCGTGTCTTCGACGACAAGGGCCTGGGCCGCTCGAAGCCGAATTGCGCCGCGGGTTCGCGAGCGGCTACGCGGACACTTGATCGCGCAAGAGTCATTTGAGCGCAGGACGTCGGCACGCGGCCATGCCGTTTTGCATGCGGAGCGCTTCCCTCGCGACGCGCCGATGCGCCGATGCGCCGATGCGCCGACGTGCGGCATGCGGCGTCACGCTCGCGACTCGACGCGGCATCATCGAAACGCCCGAACACCGGAACGCGAGAATGCAGGGACGCCGGAACACCGGAACGCGAGAATGCAGGGACGCCGGAACGCTCGCCCATTGAAACCCCGGAGACGCCAGGCAACCGATGCAGGCATGCGGCCGCACCGCCCCGTTCGCGACGCAGCGCCCGCCGCACCGCTTGGTCCGCTCCGCGCCGCTGCGGACATAAAAATGCCCCGGCTCGTGCGAACCGGGGCCAACGGAACAACCACCACACACCTTGGACGTCAGAAGACAGGGATGCTAAGCGACTGCGGCAAGCGCCGGCAGGCAGTTGCGCAGATACGCCTCAAAATCGCGGCCGACTTCCGGATGCTGGAGCGCGAGCTCGACAGTCGCCTTCAGATAGCCGAGCTTGCTGCCGCAGTCGAAGCGGGTGCCGTAATAGCGGTACGCGAGCACCTGCTCCTCGGTCAGCAGCGACTGCACCGCATCCGTCAGTTGCAGCTCGCCGCCCGCGCCCGGCTTCGTCTTGCGCAGGTGATCGAAGATGCTCGGCATCAGCACGTAGCGCCCGACGACGCCGAGATTCGACGGCGCATGCTCGGGCGCCGGCTTCTCGATGATGCCCGACAGCTTGATGATGTCCTCCTCCCACTCGCGCCCTTCGACGACGCCATACGAGCGGCTTTCCTCGCGCTCAATCGTTTCGACGCCGATCACCGAGCTGTGATAGTGGTTGAAGACGTCGACGAGCTGCTTGAGCACCGGCTGGTCGCCGTGCAGCAGATCGTCGGCGAGGATCACCGCGAACGGCTCGCCGTGCACGAGCTTTTCCGCGCAGAGCACCGCGTGACCCAGACCGAGCGCGGCCGGCTGCCGCACGTAGAAGCAATCGACGTGACTCGGCTTGATGCTGCGCACGAGTTCGAGCAGCTTTTCCTTGCCGCGCGCCTCGAGTTCGGACTCGATTTCGAACGACTTGTCGAAGTGATCCTCGATCGCGCGCTTGCTGCGCCCCGTCACGAAAATCATCTCGGTGATGCCGGCATTGATCGCCTCTTCGACCGCATACTGGATCAGCGGCTTGTCGACGACCGGCAGCATTTCCTTGGGACTCGCCTTGGTGGCGGGCAAAAACCGTGTGCCGAGACCGGCAACGGGGAACACGGCTTTGGTGACTTTCAACATGATCGCATCCCGAAAGTGTTGACGATTGGCCGGCGTCAAATGTCGGGTCGCCCGCCAAGCGCGGCTGCGCTCGACGGGCGATGCGCATCGGCATTCGACGCGCCGGCAAAACTTCAATCTGAAAAAAATCGTCTGCTTAACGCGGCGCCTCTTTCATTAATTAATATGAAAGGACCGCCCGGATATAAGCATATTCGGATAATTGTCGCGGAGTCGGTCGATCTTGCCGACCCGCCGGGTGCTTCGCGACAATTTACCGATTCGATCCGGTACATTCAATTATTCGAATTCCTCCGAATAAGGCGCGCGGCCGAAGCCGAAGCGGTTGATCGGCTCGTTCTTCAGCGCGTCCCGATAAGCCGACAGCACGGCCATGACGAGCAGTACGGCGCCGCTTGCGATCCAATGCATATCCATCGTGGGCTCCTTCCTTCAATCGACATGGGATCTCAAGCTATCAGAAAAAAATCGATAAATAATTTGCCGCCATACCGTAACGTGAAAACCGTAACGAATGGATACGAATAATTACACTTATTAGATAAGCGATTTTTTTATTCCCCCATCCGGATTTCTTGCGGATTACGATCGAATGGTGCCTTTTGCGCCTTTCTCATTGCAAGGAACCGGATCGCATGAATGCTTCGAGCGTGACGTTGGGCGCGCGGGCGCCCGCCACCGACCACAAGGAACACCTGATCGACGCGCTGCGCGGCTTCGCCGCGCTACTGGTCGCGTACTTTCACTGCCGGCAGGTCGTGTGGGTCGGGATGCAGAGCTTCCATCGGGCCTATGGCCATTCGCTCGATCCGAGCGTGATCGTCGGCTATCTGACGTTTCCGTTCGCATGGGGCTCGGCCGGCGTGCCCATCTTCTTCGTGATCAGCGGCTATTGCATCCACCGCAACGCGGCGCTCAAGCTCGCCGCCGATCCTTCGTACCGGCTCAACGCGCCGAACTTCTGGGCGCGCCGCTTCGCCCGCATCTACCCGGTGCTGCTCGCCGCGCTCGTCGCGACGCTCGTGTTCGACTCGATCAGCCTGCAGCTCGAGCCCGTCAGCCACAAGATCCGCGACATCGGGCTCACGTCGTTCGTCGTCAACCTGCTGTCGCTGCAGGGCGTCGCGGGCTACACGTACGGGTCGAACGGCGCGCTGTGGACCCTGTCGCTCGAAGTGCAGTTCTATGCGATCTATCCGCTCCTCTTCGCGGCGCGCCGCCGCTTCGGGATGCTGCCCGTCGTCGTCGCGATCGCGCTCGCCAACGTCGCGTCGGCCTGGCTGCTCGAGCGGCACGATCTGCAGTTCTTCACGTCGTACTGGTTGTCGTGGACGGTCGGCGCGTGGATCGCCGATGTCCGCGCACAGCGCGACGCGCACGTCGCGCCGGCCCCGTCGCGGCTCTGGTACGCGGCCGCGGCGATCGGCGTCGCGCTCGGCTGCGTCGCGTTCCACTTCGGGCAATACGGCGCGTTCCAGCTATGGGCGGCGAGCTTCGCGTGCTATCTGTACGCGGCGCTCGCGCGGCCCGTGTCGGCTTCCGCGCCAATGCGGGTGCTGTCGTGGTTCGGCGATTTCAGCTATTCGCTGTACCTGATCCATCTTCCGTTCTTCGTGTGCGTCGCGTCGGTGCTGTACCGCTCCGGGCTGCAGTTGTCGATCTGGCCGTCGTTCGCGTTCATCGCGGCCGTCGTGCCCGTCGCGTATCTGTTCTACCGGATGTTCGAGCTGCCGGCGATGCGCTGGTCGGCGAGCCTCAAGCCGAAGCGGGCCGTCGGGGCGGCCGCGCAGCAGCAGATGCCCGTCTGACGGACGAGATGGGCGGCTTGCGGCGCCCCGTAGCGGCGGCGCGGGGCTGCCGCGCGAGGATCGAAGCGGCCAACGCGTGCCAGTGTCGGCGGTATGAAAGCGCTTGCCGTCAACATGCGTTGAGCGGCCCGGAAAATCGGGCTCATGCACGGCGACGCTGCGGCGAATGTCTTCATCGCATCGCCCTCGATACGTCGGTCGAAAGCCGGTCTGTGAAAACAGTGATCCGAACGCCGCCGCGCGCGAACGGTCGCGCGGCATGTCAGGCACGCCGCCCAGCAGCATGGCATTGAACGGACACGCAACAATCCGAGCGGCTGCTCAGCAATATGGCGGATTGCGAAGGAATCCCGGCGTCCGCCGACGATGAGCGCGACCGCGCGCTCAGGTGCCCGGTGTCGGCAATGTGATCGCCGAGGCCGCCGCGCCGCCCGCTCGCCGCCAAACCGGTTTCACCGCCGCCGCGCGGTCCCGACGAGAATCCGCTCGACCTGCTCGACGTAAGTCTGCGTGCCGAAGCGGCTCACCGCGGTGTTGTAGCCGTTCGCGACGAGCCGCTCGCACAGGACCGCGTCGGTCCGCAGCGCGGCGAGCGCATCGGCGAGCGCGTGGGCGTCGCCGGGTTCGCAGAGGAGGCCGTTCACGTCTTCGTCGATGATCTCGACGACGCCGCCCGCGCGCGCCGCGACGACCGGCCGCTTCGCGAGCATCCCTTCGACGATCACGCGGCCGAACGGCTCCGGCGTGATCGACGTGTGCGCGACGACGTCGACCGCCTTCATGCACGCGGCGACGTCGCGCTGGAAGCCGAGGAAATGCACGCGCTCGCCGAGCCCGTGCAGCGCGACGTAGCCGCGCAGCTCGGCCGCGTATTCGTCCTCGCCGAAGAGCGGCGCGCCGACGAGCGCGACGTGCATGTCCGGATAGAGCCGCGCCGCATCGAGCAGCACGTGCTGCCCCTTCCAGTGCGCGAGCCGGCTGAACGAGCCGACGATCCACGCGTCGGCCGGCAAGCCGAAGCGCACGCGCAGCGCGGCCTGGCGGACCGGTTCCAGCGCGACGAACGGCTCGGCCGAGATCCCGTTGAAGACGACCTGCACCGCGCGGCGGTCGAAGTCCGTCAGCGCGAGGAACGCCTGCGCGGACGCGTCCGAGTTCGCGATCACGCGCGTCACGCCGAGCCGCGCGCAATGCTTGATCGCGAGCCGCTGCTTCGGGCCGAAATGCGCGTCGCTGACGATGTCGCGCAAATGCCAGACGACCGGCTTGCGCGCGAGCCGCCCGGCAAGCGCGCCGACCACCATCGCGCGCTGCGTGTTCGCGTAGATCACGTCGAACTCGCGCGCGCGGCGCGCCACCTCGCGCACGAGCGCGAGCAGGCTGCCCGCCGCGCGCAACGACACGCCGCCCTGCTTGTGCACGCCCGCTAGCGCGCGCTGCCCGACGACGTCGACATGCACGCCCGCTTCGTCGAGCGCCGCGCGAAACGGGCCGTCGTCGAACAGCACGACGTCGGCCGAATCGCGCAGATGCTTCATGATCTCGAGCAGCGACAGCTCGGCGCCGCCCAGCACGCCGCTCTGGTCGAGCACGAGCGCCTTCAGGCCGCTCGCCGCGAGCGCCGCGCGGCCGCTCGGCCGCGTCGCGTCCGCGCGCTTCGCGCGCGCCTGCGCGTTCGGCAGGAGCGCGTCGATCTGCGCGACGAAGCGCCGCCGGAAATGCGCGGCGGAAAACCGCTCGGCGTTCGCGCGACAGTCCTCCGGCGTGAAACGGCCCGGCGCACGCTCGAAATCGTCGACCGCGTCGACGATCGCGCGCACGCTCTGCTCGTCGAAGAACACGCCGGTCGGCCGCTCGTGCGACGCCGCGTCGCGCACCGTCTCGAGCGCGCCGCCCTTGCCGAACGCGATGACGGGCGTGCCGCACGCCTGCGCCTCGACGACCGAGATCCCGAAATCCTCCTCCGCCGCGAACACGAACGCCTTCGCGCGGCGCATCCGGTCCTGCAGCACCGAGAACGGCTGATAGCCCATGATTTCGACGTTCGGCGCGGCCTTCGCGCGGATCTTGCGCATGTCCGGGCCGTCGCCGATCACGACGAGCCGCCGCTCGGGCATCTGCGCGAACGCCTCGACGATCAGGTCGATCTTCTTGTACGGCACCATCCGCGACGCGCTCAGGTAGAAGTCTTCCTTGTGCGCCGACAGCGTGAACGCGTCGACGTCGACGGGCGGAAACACGACCGCCGCGTCGCGCTGATAAACCTTGCGAATCCGCCGCGCGATGAACGCCGAGTTCGCGACGAAGCGGTCGACCGAGTTCGACGTGCGCACGTCCCAATTGCGGATGTAATGCAGGATCAGCCGCGCGAGCGCCGATTTGACGCCGCGCGTCAGCTGCGATTGCTCGAGGTACTGATGCTGGAGATCCCACGCGTAGCGGATCGGCGAATGCACATAGCTGACGTGCACCTGGTCCGGCCCGGTGAGAATGCCCTTCGCGACCGCGTGGCTGCTCGAAATGACGAGATCGTACGCGGACACGTCGAGTTGCTCGATCGCGAGCGGCATCAGCGGCAGATAGCTGCGGTATTTCGTGCGCGCGTACGGCAGCGTCTGGATGAACGACGTCGTGACCGGCTTGCCGCGCAGGAACGTGCGATCGTCGAGGAAATCGACGAGGCTGAACAGATCCGCGTCCGGAAAGCACGCGACGATCTGCTCGAGCACGCGCTCGGCGCCCGCATAGGTGACGAGCCAGTCGTGGACGATCGCGACGCGCAGCGGCCGCGCCGCGTCGCGCGCACGCAGCGGGGGCGGCGGCGCATCGGCGACGCGCGCGTCGCGCGCGGCGCGCTCGACGTCCTGAAACGTCGCGGCGCGCTGCAACGGGTGTTCTGCAAGATCGCGATTCATACGCTCTTCCTCGGGTTCAGGCGCACGAGCACGCTGCGCGCGAGCGCGCGCATGCCGGGCGTCATCGTGATCGACCAGCCGACGTTCAACGCGACCGCGACCGCGCATCCGGCGACCGCGGCGGCGAGGCCGCCGGGCAGCGCATGCGCGAAGTAAAGGCTTGCAAGCAGGAATGCGAGGTGCGCGAACATGTCGAGCGCGATCGCGCGCATCCGGATCGCGGACAGATACAGCAGCACGCCGTAATCGACGAGCGCGCGCGCGGCGACGACGACGGCCGCGCCGATCAGCCCGAAATGGTGGATGCCGACCCACAGCGCGCCGACGAAGAACGGCATCTGCACGAGGCCCGCGGCGGCGGCGCGCGCCGGGTTGACCTGCGACTGGATCAGGATGCGCGTGACGCTCGCCTGTCCGACGAGCCACACGCTGATCACGAGCACGCGGCCGACGGGCGCCGACAGCTCGGCGAGATCCCTGCCGATCCACAGCGTGAGGAACGGCCCGAGCGCGAAGACCGCGACGATCGCGACCGGCGTGAACACGCCGTTCAGGAATTCGAGCGACTGCTTGACGAGCGTGTCCGCGTGGTCGCGGCCGAGCGCCGACAGCCGCGGAAACAGCGTGCGCACGAGCGCGTTCGGCAGCATGTTCAGGCGCGTGACGAGGTTCTGCGGCACCGTGTAATACGTGACGTACTTCGCGCCGAGCCCCGCGCCCAGCATCACGCGATCGAGCGTGTCGGCGATCATGCTCGTCGTGCTCGCGATCAGCATCCAGCCGCCGAAGTTGAAGAGCCCCTTCGCGGTGCCGAGCTTCGGCGGCTCGATCTTGCGGATGCCGAGCACCTTCATGCTCGCCGAGCCGAGCATCACCGCGGCGATGAAGCGCGCGCCGACCGCGGCGGCGAGCACGACCTGCAGCGTCGGCGCGACGAGCCACGCGGCGAACAGCGGCATGAGCTGGAACAGGAACGTGCCGATCGTCTGGTTCGTGTTGAACACGCCAAAACGCTCGGCGCCGTTGATTGCGCCGGCGAACACCCACGACACGTTCGCGAGCGGAATCGCGAGCGCGAGCCACGGCAGCGCGAGATACACCTCGTGCTGCAGCTCGGCCGACACCTTCGTGAAGTACGCGGTGTACATGAACGCGCCGAAGTAGATCAGGAGGCCGCCCGCGATCCCGGTCGCGAGGTTCAGCCAGAACGCGCTCCAGAACACGCGCGCGCTCTCTTTCGCGTCGCCGCCCGCGAGCGCCTTCGAGATGTGGTTCTGCGCGGCCATGCTCATCCCGAGATCGAGGATTCCGAAATAGCCGATCAACGTCCACACGAGGCTCACGACGCCGTAGCGTTCGACGCCGAGCGCCTTGATGTACGCGGGCACCGTCACGAGCGATACGAACGTCGGCAGGATCAGGCCGAAGAAATTGATCGCGACGTTCTTCAGAATGCCTTTATCCATGGTCGCGCCGCCCCGCTCCGGTCACGCCCGCCCTCGTCCATGCGCCGTTCATTGCGGCCTCCATCGATACATCATCACTTTGCCGCGCGCGTCCTCTTCGACGAAGATCAGGTACTCGCCGCTGTCGCGCCTGTACGCGCTGATTCCGAACGGGACATCGACCCAGCCGGACGCGCGCCCGACTTCCGGCCCCGGCTTGATCACGCCGAGCTCGCGGCCGTTCTCCTTGTCGTACACGTGCACGGTGCCGACCGGCTCGACGCCGAACAGATAGCGGCCTTCGACCGTCAGGCCGATCAGCGTGAAGATCGGCTTCGCATCGAGCTGCCACGGCAGCGAAACCTGGTAGCGCACGACGGGCGAGCTGCTCGACCACTTGTCGAAGCGCACGAGCACGCGCCCCACTTCCTTCGAAAGGCCGCCCACGCGCGGCGCATCGGCCGTGTAGCCCGTCACGTACAGCGTGTCGGCCGACGCGTCGTACAGCGAGCGCCGCAGCTCGGTGAACGGCGCGGGCGTCGGATACGTCGTCAGCTTGTCGTACGCGTAGATCGGGTTGCCGGCCTTGTCGAGGCCGCCGAAGCGGAAGCGCCGGATGCCGCGCGTGTCGCTCGTGCGCCAGATGTCGCCGTTCGTGTCGACCCACCAGCCCCAGCCGCCCGCCATGCCCTTGCCAGTCGTGTTCAGCTCGAACTCGCCTTCGTCGATGCGGCCGTTGCCGTTCGCGTCGCGCCAGATCCAGTCGCCGCCCGACGGCCGGTTCGGCACCTTGTCGACGGGCCGCGCGCGGCCCGCGAGCAGCCCCGACGGAATCGCGGTTTCGCCGTCGCGCTTCGGATCGAAGCGATAGATCTTCAGATGGTCCGCGTACATGTCGGTCAGATAGAGGAACGTGCGGCCCGCGACCTTGCGCGCGAACGGCATTCCCGGCCATTGATCGGTGTTGAACACCGGATCGTCCGGATACCTGAAACGATTCGACAGGAATCCGGCATATTTCCATTCCTTGCCGACGGGCTTCGACAGATCGAGCTCGAAGCGCTTGTTGCCGGTGTAGACGCTGTTCGGCCGGCCCGGATCGATCCACGCGCCGTCGACGAACAAGAGCCCCTGCACCTGCCAGCGCAGCCGTCCGTCCGGCGCGTAGCTCTCGAGCGTGCTGCCGAGCCCCGCGCCGATCGTGCCGTGGCGCGGCCCGATGCCGTTCGTCGCGACGTAGACGTTGCCCGCGCGATCGACGCCGACGCCCGTCAGCCCGTTGAAGCGCTGCGGCCCCGGCCGCCCCGCGTAGCCCGAGAAGATGCCGCCGCGCTCGCCGAGCGTGCCGGACATCGTATAGCCGCCTTCGCCGGATTTCGAGAAGATCAGGACCTGCTGGCGCGGACCGTTGTCGGCGATCAGCACGCGGCCTTTCGCGTCGGTCGCGACGTCGACGGCCTCGGTGCCCGACGGCAGCTCGGGCGCGTCGTCGATCCTGCGGCCGTCGGATCGCACGTGCGCGAGCTTCGCCGGGCCGTTCACCGTGTCGGTCAACAGCCACAGCGTGCCGTCGCCCGCGAACGCGATCCGGCCCGGCTCGTGCGCGCTCCACGCGCCCTTCTTCTGCATCGTCTGCGCGTCGTACACGTTGACGGTGTCGTGCAGCGGATCGGTCGCGTACAGCACGCTGTCGTTCGCCGCGAGGCCCGCGACTTCCGCGCGCGTATCGGTCGGCACTTCGTTGACCATCAGGAAGCTCGCCGCGAGCTTCGCGCGCGCGTCCGACGCCTTCGCGCTGCGAAACGGCGCGGCCTGCTTCACGTCGCCGATGTCGCGGCGCGAGATCCCGTACCACTGCCGGCCCTTGTCCGGCCAGACGCCCGGTCCGACGAGCCGGCCCTTTTCGTTGCCGACCGCGATCGCGACGTACGCATAGCGGCTGTTGACCGCGATCGCGCTGCCGCCCGCGTTGCCCCAGCCGTGCGTGCCGCCCGCGAAGCCGAGCATCTTGCCGTCCTGATAGACGCTCGCTTCCGCGCCGCTCTCGTCCCACGGCGCATTCGTATACACCTTGCCGTCGGGCGCGACCGCGATCGCGCGAATGTCGATCTGGGTCCACGTGCCGTCGCCGTAGCCATAGGTGTTGCCGATCCACGACGTCGTCGCGGGCAGCACGTTCTCTGCTCTCGCGGCGCCCGTCAGCATCGCCGCCGCGCACACCGCCACTCCCATCCGCATCAAACGTCGCAAAACGCCTCTCCCTTCGACCGTGACGAGACGCCCGCGCGCCTGGCCGAAATGCGAGCCGGACGCACGAAACGCTCGTGCGTTTGCGACACATGCACGCATCGCAAAATAGGTTTCAAACGATGCGAAGCAGGTTACAAGCAAAAATATTCACAAGAAATTTGGAAATATTTGCGGATATTTCGATGCGCGATCGCGTATCGAACGATCGTTTCGGCCGCGTTCCGCCGGCAAGAACGACCGGCGGCGCCTGCGGACGCGTGTAGAAAATGCCGCGCGGCATCGCGCGCGCGATCCAGACAATCGGGGTCGAATTTCGCATCGCACCCGCCGCTTGCCCGGCGGACGCGGCTGCCGCGCCGCATCAGAAAAAGTCGAACGCAGCACAACGTTTTTTTGCCGATTTCTTTTCCCTAGAATCGATTTCAACTCGATCTTTCATTTATTTCAGCGGATGCACGACGATCGGAACGACGAAAGCGCAGCGCGCGGCCGGCCCCGAACCGTCATCGTCCGCGCCTATGCACGATGACTCGCGATACGCTCGTTGCCCCGCCCGCCCATGCCGGCCGCATCGTCCAGCTCGACGGCCTGCGCGCGTTCGCCGTGCTCGCGGTGTTTTTCCAGCATGCGCTGAAAGCTCCGCTGTGGATCGGCGTCGATCTCTTCTTCGTCCTGAGCGGCCTGCTCATCACCGGCATCCTGCTCGAACGCAAGTCGCGCGGTCAGTCGTACTTCGGCTACTTCTACGCGCGCCGGGTGCGCCGCATCCTGCCGCCGTATCTGCTGCTGCTCGCCGTCTCGTCGATCCTGTTCGGCGTCGAATGGGCAAGACACTGGCCGTGGTACGCGTTCTTCTCGACGAACATCGGGCTGTCGCTCGGCGGCATCGGGCACGACAGCCTGAACGTGCTGTGGTCGCTCGCCGTCGAGGAGCAGTTCTACATCTTCTGGCCGTTCGTCGTGCTGCTCATTTCCGAGCGCGCGCTCGCGTGGGTCGCGGCCGCGCTGATCGTCGCGGCGCCGCTGCTGCGCGCGGTCGCGACGCCCTGGTTCGATTCGTTCTGGCCGATCTACTACCTGACGCCGTTCCGGATGGACCTGCTCGCCGCGGGCGCGCTGCTTGCCGTCGCGCTGCGCCGCGACCGGCGCGCGCTCGAGCCGTACTACGGCGCGGCGATCGCGCTCGCATGCGCGGCGCTCGCGGCGCTCGCGTGGCTGCACCTGTCATATCCGCGCTTCCGCGCGGCGAACACGCCGCTCTCCAACGCGACGCTCTACAGCATCTCGCTCGTGCTCTGCACGTCGATCGTCGTGATCGCGCTGCGCGGCCGCGGCCTCGTGCAGCGCGTGCTGACGAATCCCGCGCTCGTCTATATCGGCACCGTCAGCTACACGATCTATCTCGTCCACCTGAGCGTGCTGTATGCGCTCTGGCCGCTGCACCTGAACCGCTATCCGACGGCGGCGCTCGCGTTCGGCATCACGCTCGCGTATGCGACCGCGAGCTGGTACGGCTTCGAGCGGCGCCTGACGCGCGGCGCGCCCCGGCAAGCGCTCGCGGGCGCCGCGCGCGCATCCGCATGATCCGATTCACCCATCGTTCGATTAGGAAACCGCAATGACCCAAGCACGCAAGGCGATCATCACCGGAATAACGGGCCAGGACGGCGCTTATCTGACGAAGCTGTTGCTCGACAAGGGCTACGAGGTCGTCGGCACGTATCGCCGCACGAGCTCGGTGAACTTCTGGCGCATCGCCGAACTGGGCGTCGACCGGCATCCGAACCTGACGCTCGTCGAGCACGACCTGACCGACCTCGGCTCGAGCCTGCGCCTCATCGAACGCGCGCAGCCGGACGAGCTGTACAACCTCGCCGCGCAGAGCTTCGTCGGCGTATCGTTCGATCAGCCGACGACGACGGCCGGCGTCACGGGCCTCGGCGCGCTGAACCTGCTCGAAGCGATCCGCATCGTGAATCCGAAAGCGCGCTACTACCAGGCGTCGACGTCGGAGATGTTCGGCAAGGTGCAGGCGATCCCGCAGATCGAGAGCACGCCGTTCTATCCGCGCAGTCCGTACGGCGTCGCGAAGCTGTTCGCGCACTGGACGACGGTCAATTACCGCGAGTCTTATGGCATTTTCGGTTCGAGCGGAATCCTGTTCAATCACGAATCGCCGCTGCGCGGCCGCGAGTTCGTCACGCGCAAGATCACCGACACCGTCGCGAAGATCAAGCTCGGCCGGGCGAACCGGCTCGAGCTCGGCAACATGGATGCGAAGCGCGACTGGGGTTTCGCGCTCGAGTATGTCGAAGGGATGTGGCGAATGCTGCAGGCGGACGAGCCCGACACCTACGTGCTCGCGACGAACCGCACCGAGACGGTCCGCGATTTCGTGCGGATGGCGTTCGCGGCGGCCGGCTACCAGCTCGAATGGAGCGGCAAGGCCGAAGACGAGCGCGGCATCGACACGGCGACGGGCAACGTGCTCGTGTCGGTGAATCCGAAGTTCTACCGCCCCGCCGAAGTCGATCTGCTGATCGGCTGCGCGGACAAGGCGAAGGAAAAGCTCGGCTGGACACCGAAAACGACGCTCGAGGCGCTGTGCCGTATGATGGTCGAAGCCGACATCACGCGAAACCGCCACTATGAGACCTTCTGAATCCGGCGCGCGGCGCGCGCTCGTCACCGGCATCGCGGGCTTCACCGGACGCCACCTCGCCGAGCGTCTCGAAGCGGCGGGCTACGACGTGTGGGGCACGGTCGCGCCCGGCACCGACGTGTCCGGCGATCCGCTGCTGCGGCGCTGGCAATGCGTGAAGGCGGATCTGCTCGACGTCGACTCGCTGCACGCGGCGGTCGCCGACGCGCGGCCGCACGCGGTCGTGCACCTCGCGGCGCGCGCGCACGTCGCACACGGCAATCCGCAGGACACGTACCTCGTCAACGTGGTCGGCACACGTAACCTGCTCGCGTCGCTCGCGGGCCTCGACGCGCGCCCGGACGCGGTGCTGCTCGCGAGCAGCGCGAACGTCTACGGCAACGCGCCGACCGAAGTGCTCGACGAAACGACACCGCCGCAGCCGGCGAACGACTACGCGGTCAGCAAGCTCGCGATGGAATACATGGCGAAGCTCTGGCTCGACCGCTTGCCGATCGTGATCGCGCGGCCGTTCAACTACACGGGCGTCGGCCAGAGCGAAGCGTACCTGTTGCCGAAGCTCGTCGCGCACTACGCGCGCGGCGAACCGCGGATCTCGCTCGGCAATCTCGACGTGAGCCGCGATTTCTCCGACGTGCGCGACGTCGTCGACGCCTACGTGCGGCTCGTCAACGCCGCGCCGGCAGGCGAGACGTTCAACGTGTGCGCGCAGCGCGGCCATGCGTTGAAGGAAGTGCTGGCGATGCTCGCGCGAATCGCGGGCTATGTGATCGACGTCAGCATCGATCCGCGCTTCGTGCGCGCGAACGAAGTGAAGAAGCTGGTCGGCTCGCGGCAGAAGCTGCGCGGCGTGATCGGCGACGTGCGCGTGACGCCGCTCGACGAGACGCTGCGCTGGATGTATGACGACATGCGCGCGGCGTTCGTCGCGCGTGAAGGTCAGCCGGCGAGCTGAGCGTCGATGCTCTTCGCGAGCGGCGACGGCGTGTCGCCCGTGTGCAGCGTCGTGACGGTCTCGATCAGCGCGATCCCGCACTCGTCTTCGGCGACCGGGTTGTGCATCGTGTTCTTCGGCACGATGCAGAAATCGCCGGCGTTCAGCACGACGTCGCGATCCTCGAACTGGATCCGCAAGCTGCCGTAGACGACGTAGAACATTTCGTCCTCGTCGGCATGCTTGTGCCACGTGAATTCGCCCTTCAGCTTCGCGACCTTCACGTACTGGTCGTTCACGCGCCCGACGACGCGCGGCGACCAGTATTCGGTCACGTCGCGCAACGCCGCTTCGAAGTTGATGCCGGTGCCTGCCTGGAACATGGGGACGCTCCTTGTCGGTGCATTCGAGCGGCCAGCTTAGCAGCAACCATGCGAATGCGCGGAAGCCGGCCTGTCGCGGCTCGGGGCGGCTCGGGGTGGCTCGGGGCGGCTCGGGGCGGCTCGGGGTGGCTCGGGGTGGCTCGGGGTGGCTCGGGGCGGCTCGGGGTGGCTCGGGGCGGCTCCGCTCGGCGCGGTGCCGCTCGGCGCGGCACGATGCGCATCAAGCGCGATGCGCCGAGCCGAGCCGCATCGAAACCGGCCGCGTCAGCCGGCGAGGCCGCGCGCGAGATCGCCGCGGATGTCCGCCGGATCCTCGAGCCCGACCGCGAGCCGGATCAGCCCTTCAGTGATTCCCGCCGTCTCGCGCGCTTCCGGCGTGATCCGGCTGTGCGTCGTCGTCGCCGGATGCGTGATCGTCGTGCGCGTGTCGCCGAGGTTCGCGGTGATCGACACGATCTTCGTGCCGTCGATCACGCGCCATGCGTTCGCGCGCTGCTGCTCCGGCGTGTCGCCCTTCAACTCGAACGACACGACCGAGCCGCCCGACTTCTGCTGACGCTTGGCGAGCGCGTATTGCGGATGCGATTCGAGCCCCGGATAGAACACGCGCTTGACGGCCGGATGCGCTTCGAGCCAGCGGGCGATCTCGAGCGCGTTCTCCGACTGCCGGTTCACGCGCAGCGGCAGCGTCTCCATCCCCTTCAGCAGCACCCATGCGTTGAACGCGGAAAGCGTCGGCCCCGCGGTGCGCACGAACGGGAACACCTTCTCCATGATGAACGCCGTCGAGCCGACGAGCGCGCCGCCCAGCACGCGGCCCTGGCCGTCGAGGAACTTGGTCGCCGAGTGCATCACGACGTCCGCGCCGAGCTTGAGCGGCTGCTGCAGCACCGGGCTGCAGAAACAGTTGTCGACGACGAAGAGCGCGTTCGCTTCCTTCGCGATCTTGCCGATCGCCTCGATGTCGGCGAGCTCGGTCATCGGATTCGACGGCGTCTCGAGGAAGAACATCTTCGTCTCGGGACGCACGGCGGCGCGCCATGCGTCGAGATCGGTCGGATCGACGAACGTCGTCGTGATGCCGAACTTCGCGAAGATCTGCCCGAACATCCCAAGCGTCGAGCCGAACAGGCTGCGCGAGCTGACGAGGTGGTCGCCCGCCTGCAGCGCGGCCATCACGACCGACATGATCGCCGCCATCCCGGACGCGGTCGCGATGCACGCCTCGCCGCCCTCGAGCGCCGCGAGGCGATCCTGAAACATCGTGACGGTCGGGTTCGTGAAGCGCGAGTACGTGTAATAGTCTTCCGAATGCTTGAAGCGCTCGGCCGCCTCGGCCGCGCTCGCATAGCAGAAGCTCGACGTCAGGAAGATCGCTTCCGAATGCTCGTTGAATTCGCTGCGCAGCGTGCCCGAGCGGACGGCGAGCGTGTCGAAGTTGAGAGAGTCGTCCATGTTCCGTTCATCCGTTTTCAAGCGCATCGCCGCCATGCGCGCCGCGCGGCGAATGCGCAGACCAACAAAAAGCCCGCTCATGCGTCGGCATCAGCGGGCTTAGTGTGCGGTACGAACAGCTATCGACTCGGGCCGGCGTGGCGCTGCTCGCCGGCCTTCGCTTTAGCTGTTTCGGGTTGCCCCGCGTCCGCAAGCTGAAATCAAATCGACGCAAGGCGCCATCGTATCACGCCTTTTCGGTCACGTGCGCGCGGCGCTCATTCGACCGATAGTTGCAGGTTCATCTGCGAGCGCGCGGCGCCTTCGCCGCTCGGATCGCGATCCGCCTGCGACGCGGGTGCGAGACGCGCACGCTCGATCGCATCGAGATACTCGGGCGTGACGTCGCCCGTGATGTAGTCGCCATCGAAGCACGACGCCTCGAAGCACTCGAGCGCCGGGTTGATGTCGCGCACCGCGCGGCGCAGATCGTCGACGTCCTGATAGATCAGGTAATCGGCGCCGATGATCTTCGCGACTTCCTCGTCGGTGCGGCCGTGCGCGACGAGCTCGCCGCGCGTCGGCATGTCGATCCCGTAGACGTTCGGGAACTTCACGGGCGGCGCCGCCGACGCGAAGATCACCGACTTCGCGCCCGCGTCGCGCGCCATCTGCACGATTTCGTGCGACGTGGTGCCGCGCACGATCGAATCGTCGACGATCAGCACGTGCTTGTCCTTGAACTCGATGCTCATCGCGTTGAGCTTCTGGCGCACCGACTTCTTGCGCACAGCCTGGCCCGGCATGATGAACGTGCGGCCGACGTAGCGGTTCTTGAAGAAGCCTTCGCGATACTTGACGCCGAGCTTCGCCGCGACCTGCATCGCCGCCGGACGCGACGAATCGGGAATCGGCATCACGACGTCGATCGGCACGTTCGGCAGCTCGCGCTTGATCTTCTCGGCGAGGTAATCGCCCATCCGCAGACGGACGTTGTAGACGGGCACGCCGTCGAGGCACGAATCCGGACGCGCGAGGTACACGTACTCGAACATGCACGGATTCAGGCTTGGCTTGTCCGCGCACTGGCGGCTGTGGAACTTGCCGTCGACGTCGATGAAGATCGCCTCGCCCGGCTGCACGTCGCGGACGAACTCGAAGCCGATGCCTTCGACCGCGACCGACTCCGACGCGACCATCCATTCGGTGCCGTGATCGGTTTCGAGCTTGCCGAGGCAAAGCGGGCGGATGCCGAACGGATCGCGGAACGCGAGGAGGCCGTGACCCGCGATCAGCGACACGATCGCGTACGAGCCGTGCGCGCGGCGGTGCACGCCCGCGACCGCCTTGAACAGCGAATCCGGATCGAGCTCGAGGCCCGTCGTCGACAACTGCAGCTCGTGCGCGAGCACGTTCAGCAGCACTTCGCTGTCGGAGTTCGTGTTGATGTGGCGGCGGTCGATCCGGAACATCTCGTCTTTCAACTGCTGCCAGTTCGTCAGGTTGCCGTTGTGCGCGAGGATGATGCCGAACGGCGCGTTCACGTAGAACGGTTGCGCTTCGGCTTCGCTCGACGCGGAGCCCGCCGTCGGGTAGCGGACCTGGCCGATCCCGGACGTGCCGGGCAGGCTGCGCATGTTGCGCGTGCGGAACACGTCGCGCACCATGCCGTTGGCCTTGTACATGTGGAAATTGCTGCCGTCCGCCGTCGCGATGCCCGCTGCATCCTGACCGCGATGCTGCAGCAGCAGCAAGCTGTCATAGACGAGCTGGTTGACCGGGGACTGGGAGATAACGCCTACGATGCCGCACATGGCATGTCCTTCAACGATACAAAAAACGGTTCGGTCGGTGCGCTCGCGCGATCAGACGTGAATGTACGCGGCGAGCCCGTCGGGCAAGAGCGGCTTCAGCTCGCGCACGCCCTGTTCGGCGAACGGACGCAGCAACGCGTCGCGCCAGAAATCCTGTTTCGGCAGCTCGGTCAGGCCGGCCGCGGCGACGAGCAGCACCACGAGCAGCACGCCGCGCACGAGGCCGAACATCATGCCGAGCGACCGGTCGACGCCGCCCAGGCCCGTCGCCTGCGCGATCCGCGACAACAGCGCGTTCGCAACGCCCGCGACGAGCACGACGCCGATGACGATCAACGCGAACGCGATCACCCATTGGGTCAGCGCGCCGCCCGGCCAAGTCGCCGGAACGTAAGGCAGCACGACGCCGACGAAGCGGCACGCGATCAAAAATGCGGCGATCCAGCCGATCAGGCCGAAGATCTCGCCGACGAAGCCGCGCCATGCGCCGCGCAGCGCCGACAGACCGATCACCAGCAGGACGGCGTAATCGAAAGCAGTCAGCATCGCCCGTTACTGCGCGAGGCCCGCTTCGCGCACCTTCGCGATCGCGGCGGACGCGGCCGCGCGATCGGCGAACGGTCCCGCGCGCAACAGTGTAGCCGTACTGCCGTCGGCCTGCTTGCGATGCTCGACATAGGCAGGCACCCCCGCCGCCTTCAACTTTGTCGCCCAGGTGCGGGCGGTCGAGTCGTCGCGGAACGCGCCGAGCTGCAGCGCGAAGCGCGCGCCGGGCGGCGAGGCGGGCGACGACGATGCGTCGCCGCCGTCGGCCGATGCCGTCGCGGCCGGCGTGCGAGCCGCTGCGGCGGTGTCCCGCGGCGGCGCCACGGCCGGCTTCTGCGCGGCGCTCGGCGCCTTCGCGGCGGCGGTTTGCGTCTTCCTGGCTTCCTGAGCGTCCGACTTCGCGGCCGCGGCGGGCGCCGGCGCGACGCTCGCCGCCGCGACAGCCCCGGACGCGGGCGGCTCGTCGTGTGCGACGCCCGCCTGGACATCCGACGCGTCTTCGTCGTTCGCGGCGGCCGCCTCGTGCGACGGACGGCTCGGGATGTCGATCGCGACGTCGTCGGTGACGGGCTTCGGATGCGAATCGAGCACCATCGGCAGCACGATCACCGCGGCGACGACGAGCGCGATCGCGCCGACGAGGCGCCGACGCGCGCGTTGTTTTTCAGGAAGGGTCGGATCGAGCAGCAGTGCGTCGGTGTCGGGCCGCTCGGTGCGGCGCGGCCGGCGCTCCACGCGTTCGGTGCGCACGGTCCGGGCGCCGGACCGCGACCCGCGCCTTTGCGGCGCGTCGTCATCTTTCTTGCCGAACGAGAAAATTCCCATGTATGGCTGAACCCGAAGCTACTCGTCAGTCAGTGGTCATGGCGGCGGTCCACGACGGGCATCACGCCCGCTACCGTGTAGAAGCTACCGAAAACCACGATTCTATCATTGTCGGATGCGCTTTTTAGCGCATCGAGGAACGCATCGGCCGGCGTCGCGTGACGCGCGACGCTATGTTGCGCGCCATTTTCGACGCCCGCGCCGCGCAGCACGCGCTCGAGCACCTCGGCCGACGCCGCGCGCGGCAGCGGCAGATCGGTCAGATGCCAGTGGTCGATCGAGCCCTTCAGCCGCTCGACGATCCCGGCGAGATCCTTGTCGGCCATCGCGCCGAACACCGCGTACGTGTACGGGTAGTAGCCCATGCCGTCGAGATTCTGTGCGAGCACCGCGGCCGCGTGCGGGTTGTGCGCGACGTCGAGCAGCACGAGCGGCTTGCCGGGCAGCACCTGGAAGCGCCCCGGCAGCTCGACGTTCGCGAGCCCGAGCCGGATGTCCTGCGCGGACACGGGCAGCTTCTCGCGCAGCGCCTCGAGCGCGGCGAGCGCGGCCGACGCGTTGAGCAACTGGTTCGCGCCGCGCAGCGCCGGATACGCGAGCGCCGGATAGCGCTTGTCGCGGCCGACGTAGGCCCATTGCTGGCGCTCGCTGCCCGGCTGCGTCGCGAAGCGGAAGTCGCGCCCGACGAGCCACAGATCCGCGCCGACCGCCGCCGCGTGATCGACGAGCGTCTGCGGCGGCGTCGGGTCGCCGCAGATCGCGGGCTTGCCCGGACGGAAGATGCCCGCCTTCTCGAACGCGATCTTCTCGCGGGTGTCGCCGAGATATTCGATGTGGTCGACGTCGATGCTCGTCACGATCGCGCAATCGGTATCGATCACGTTGACCGCGTCGAGCCGGCCGCCGAGCCCCACTTCGAGGATTACCGCGTCGAGCCCGCGCGACGCGAACAGGTGCATGATCGCGAGCGTCGTGAATTCGAAGTATGTGAGCGACACCGGTTCCGGCAGGCTCGTGCGCGCCGCCTCGACCGCCTCGAAGTGCGGCAGCAGCTCGTCGTCTTCGACGATTCGCCCATCGATGCGCGCGCGCTCGTTGAAGCGCAGCAGATGCGGCGACGTGTGGCAGCCGACCTTATAGCCCGCGCGCACGAGAATCGTCTCGAGGAACGCGCAGGTCGAGCCCTTGCCGTTCGTGCCGCCGACCGTGATCACCGGGCACGCGAACTGGAGCGTCAGCGCGTCCTTCACCTTGCCGATGCGGGTCAGGCCCATGTCGATGCCGACGGGATGCGCGCGTTCGAGGTGCGAGAGCCACGCGTCGAGAGTGGAAAAAGTGCTCATCGAATTCAAAGCGAATCAAAGCGAATCAAAGCGAATACGCCAAAAAAACAAACGCGCCGCTCGGCGCAAGCCGAGCGACGCGCGGTCGTGCTATCACGCGCGTGGCCGTCAAGCCAGCGCGTCGGCCGGCTGGCGCTGCAGCAGCGCGAGCAACTGGGCGATCTCGTCGCGCATCTTGCGGCGGTCGACGATCATGTCGATCGCGCCCGTCGTCAGCAGGAACTCGGCGCGCTGGAAGCCTTCCGGCAGCTTCTCGCGGACCGTCTGCTCGATCACGCGCGGGCCGGCGAAGCCGATCAGCGCCTTCGGCTCGGCGATCACGACATCGCCGAGGAACGCGAAGCTCGCCGACACGCCGCCCATCGTCGGATCGGTCAGCACCGAGATGAACGGCAGCTTCGCCTCGGAGAGCTTCGTCAGCATCGCGGTGGTCTTCGCCATCTGCATCAGCGACAGCAGGCTTTCCTGCATCCGCGCGCCGCCCGAGGCGGTGAAGCAGATGAACGGCACCTGCTGCTCGAGCGCGTTCTGCGCGCCGCGCGCAAAGCGCTCGCCGACGACCGAGCCCATCGAGCCGCCCATGAACGAGAACTCGAAGCACGCGGCGACGACGGGCAGCGTGCGGATCGCGCCGCCCATCACGACCATCGCGTCGGTCTCGCCCGTCTCCTCCATCGCTTCCTTCAGACGATCCGGATACTTGCGGCTGTCCTTGAACTTCAGCGAATCGACCGGGACGATCTCCTGTCCGATCTCGTAGCGGCCTTCCGAATCGAGCAGCGCGTCGAGGCGCTCGCGCGCGCCGATCCGCATGTGGTGATCGCACTTCGGGCACACGTGCTGATTCGCGTCGACGTCGTTGCGGTACAGCACCGCTTCGCACGACGGGCACTTGACCCACAGGCCCTCGGGAATCCCCTTGCGGCTTTTCGGATCGGTCTGCTTGATCTTCGGCGGCAACAGTTTGTCGAGCCAGCTCATCGTATGGTTTCCTGTTCGGTGGCGGGCCGGGCGGTCTGCACCCGGGCCCGCCGTCAGCTATGTGTTGACTTCTCGCGCGTCGCTTACGCGGACGGCTTGCCTGCGCCGTCGATCGCGGCGCGCAGCTCGGCCACGAACCCCTTGAGCTCGGCGGCGGCGTTTTCCGGCGCGGCCTGCTCAAGCAATTGCACGAGGCGGCTGCCGATCACGACCGCGTCCGCCACCTCGGCCACCGCGCGCGCCGTCGCGGCGTCGCGGATGCCGAAACCGACCCCGACGGGGAGCGGCACGCGCGCCTTGATGGCGGGGATTTTACCCGCAATGCTCGAAACATCCAGATTTCCCGCGCCGGTCACGCCCTTGAGCGACACATAGTAGACGTAGCCGCTCGCCACGTGGCCGACTGCGGCGATCCGGTCGTCGGTCGACGTCGGCGCGAGCAGGAAGATCGGATCGATGCCCGCCGCGCGCATCTTCGCGGCGAAATCGTGCGCTTCCTCGGGCGGATAGTCGACGACGAGCACGCCGTCGACGCCCGCGTCGCGCGCGGCCGCCGCGAACGCGTCCTCGCCCATTCGCTCGATCGGGTTCGCGTAGCCCATCAGCACGACGGGCGTCTTCGCATCGCGCTCGCGGAAGCGCTTCACGTCGTCGAGCACGCTGTGGAGCGTCACGCCCTTCTCGAGCGCGCGCTCGGACGAGCGCTGGATCACGGGACCGTCCGCCATCGGATCGGAGAACGGCACGCCGAGCTCGATCACGTCGGCGCCGCCTTCGGCGAGCGCGTGCATCAGCTCGACTGTCTTCGCCGGATCGGGATCGCCCGCGGTGATGAACGGGATCAGCCCTTTGCGCCCTTGGGCGGCGAGTGCGGCAAAAGTATTCTGAATACGGGACATGACTTTTTCCTATGTCGATCCGGAGTTAGCGCTTCAGCGCTTACTCCGGTCCCATGCAAAGCTGTCGATCCGGAGTTAGCGCTTCAGCGCTTACTCCGGTCCCATGCAAAGCTGTCGATCCGGAGTTAGCGCTTCAGCGCTTACTTCGGTCCCATGCAAGCAACGTTCGCTATCGCGCACGCGGCGCGACTCAAGCGCCGGTCGGCGCCACCAGCGCCGTCACGCGCTCGCGCGCGATCGCGCAATAGCTTTCGTTGATCTCGTAGCCGACGAAGTCGCGCCGCTGCCGCGCGCAGGCCACCGCGGTCGTGCCGCTGCCCATGAACGGGTCGAGCACGCGGCCGCCCGGCGGGCAACTCGCGAGCACCATCCGCTCGACGATCTCCAGCGGCTTCTGGGTCGGATGGTCGACCCGCTCCGCATGCTGGCGGTGCAGGCGCGACACGGACCAGACGTCCTTCGGGTTGTAGCCCATCTCCAGCCACTTGCTGCCTTCGAACAGCTTGCGCGAGCGCGCTTTCTTCGTATCGGCGTCGTACGGGATGCGGACCGGATCGAGATCGAAGTAATAGCCTTTCGACACCGCGAAAAAGCCGATGTTGTCGTGCACCGACGTGAAGCGGCGCGTCGTGCCGCCCATGCTCGGCACGCGCCGGTCCCAGATGATCTCGTTGACCATCGTGAGCTTCGTCTTCAGGAAACTGAAGATCTCGGGCGCGTACTGCCACGTGCAGAACACGTACATCGAGCCGCTGGACTTGAGCTTCGGAATCGCGAGATCGAGCCATTCGCGCGTCCACGCGAGATGCTCGTCGCCCGAGCGCTTGTCCGAGTCGTTGCCGTAGTCCTTGCCGAGCCCGTACGGCGGATCGGCGACGATCAGGTCGATCGACGCGTCCGGCAGGCTCGCGGCTTCGGTCAGGAAATCGCGGTTGTGCAATGCGATGCCGGCGGGCAGCGCGCAGGCGGCCGGAACCGCTTCCGCTTCGCTCGCCGCGCCGCCCCCCGGCTCTTCGATCAGGTCGCGCATCGGTCGGGGTTCAGAGCGCGATGCCCGATCGCTCGGCGACCGTGTGCATGTCCTTGTCACCCCGGCCCGACAGGTTGACGAGCAGGATCTTGTCGTTCGGCAGCGTCGGCGCGAGCTTCGTCGCATAGGCGATCGCGTGGCTCGACTCGAGCGCCGGGATGATGCCCTCGATCCGGCAGCACTCGTGGAACGCCTTCAGCGCCTCGACGTCGGTAATGCCGACGTACTGCGCGCGGCCGCTGTCCTTGAGCCATGCGTGCTCCGGGCCGACGCCCGGATAGTCGAGCCCCGCCGACACCGAATGCGTCTCGATGATCTGGCCGTCGTCGTCCTGCAGCAGGTACGTGCGGTTGCCGTGCAGGACGCCCGGGCTGCCGCCGATCAGCGACGCCGCGTGATGGCCGGTGTCGAGCCCGTCGCCCGCCGCCTCGACGCCGATCAGCTGGACGGCCGCGTCGTCGATGTACGGATAGAAGATGCCCATCGCGTTCGAGCCGCCGCCGACGCAGGCGATCACCGCGTCCGGCTGCCGGCCGGCGAGCTCGGGCATCTGCACCTTGCATTCGTCGCCGATCACGCGCTGGAAGTCGCGCACCATCATCGGGTACGGATGCGGGCCCGCGACCGTGCCGATGATGTAGAACGTGTTCTCGATGTTCGTGACCCAGTCGCGCATCGCTTCGTTGAGCGCGTCCTTCAGCGTGCGCGAGCCGGATTCGACGGGCACGACGGTCGCGCCGAGCAGCTTCATCCGGTAGACGTTCGCGGCCTGCCGGCGCACGTCCTCGGCGCCCATGTAGACGATGCACTCCATGCCGAAGCGCGCGGCGATCGTCGCGGTCGCGACGCCGTGCTGGCCCGCGCCCGTCTCGGCGATCACGCGCTTCTTGCCCATCCGCTTCGCGAGCAGCGCCTGGCCGATCACGTTGTTCACCTTGTGCGCGCCCGTGTGGTTCAGGTCTTCGCGCTTCAGGTAGATCTGCGCGCCGCCGAGCATCTCGCTCCAGCGCTGCGCGTGATAGATCGGCGACGGACGGCCGACGAAGTGCTTCAGTTCGCGTTCGTACTCGGCGACGAAGTCGGGATCGTTCTTGAATTTCTCGTACGCGGCACGCAGCTCGTCGAGCGCGTGAATCAGCGTTTCGGCGACGAACACGCCGCCATATGGGCCGAAATGGCCGCGATCATCGGGGAGGTTGTACATGACGTCACTCTCGGTTCGACCGCGCGGCGTCCGGATTCTCGTTTCCGGCGCCCGCCGCGCGGGCTGGCATCACCCGGCGTCCGCTTCGCGCACTGCGCGCACGAACGCCGCCATGCGGGCGCGATCCTTCACGCCCTTTGCGCCCGGCGTTTCGATGCCGCTCGAGACATCGACCGCGAACGGACGCACCTGACGGATCGCATCACCGACGTTTTGCGCGTTCAACCCACCACTCAAAACGGCCCGACGCGCGAGCTCTGCTGGAATAAGTGACCAATCGAAGACCTTGCCGCTGCCGCCATAGTGCTCGACGAGGGTGTCGAACAAGAGACCGCGGGCTGCGGAATAGTGAAGCGCCGATTCTACCAAATCGGCCGGCCGAGTCGCCATGCCCACGCGCAACGCGCGCAGCCACGGCAGCCGCGCGGCGGCGGCGAGCGCCGCGCACTGCTCGGGCGTCTCGTCGCCGTGGAATTGCAGCAGCGACAGCGGCACTTCGCTCGCGACGCGCGCGATCTCGTCCGCGGTCGGATTGACGAACAATCCGACGACCGACACGAACGGCGGCACGCGCTTCGCGAGCTCGGCCGCCTGCTCGATCGTCACCGCGCGCGGGCTCTTCGGATAGAACACGAGACCGATCGCGTCGGCGCCGAGCTCGGCCGCCCAGTCGACATCGCCGGGCCGCGACAGCCCGCAGAGCTTGATCCGCGTGCGCGGCGGCGGCGCGGCGCGCTCGGCTTCGTGGTGCGCGTCTGCGAACGGCGCATCGTTCGTCGTATCGGTCATCATGGTCGTCCGTCCAGATCGGCCCACACGCTGCTCCACGGCACGCTGCCGAGTTGCGCGGGCGGCACCGCGAATTCGGCCGGATAGCCGACGTTCGCAAGATAGAGCCCTTCGGGCATGAAAGTCGGCGCCGCGCAATCGCGATCGCGGCTGTCGAGCACTTCCGCGAGCCACGACGCCGGGTAGCGGCCGCGCCCCACCGCGACGAGGCAACCCATCAGGTTGCGCACCATGTGGTGCAGGAACGCGTTCGCGCGGAAGCGGAAATGGATGAAATCGCCGTCGGGACGGATGCCGATCTGGTACAGATGCTTGATCGGCGACTTCGCCTGGCACTCGGACGAGCGAAACGCCGAGAAATCGTGCTCGCCGACGAGATATTCGGCGGCGTCGCGCATCGCGTCGACGTCGAGCGGCATGTGAACCCAGCCCGCGCGCCCGGCGAGCATCGGCGAGCGCACCGGATGCACGTAGAGCGCGTAGTAATAGGTGCGCTCGAACGCGGCGAAGCGCGCGTGAAACGTGTCCGGCATCGGCTTCGCCCATTGCACGGAAACCGTGGATGGCAGGAACGCGTTCGTGCCGCGCACCCACGAGAAGTCCGCGCGGTCGAGCTCCGTATCGAAATGGACGACCTGGCCGAGGCCGTGCACGCCCGTATCGGTGCGGCCCGCGACCGTCGTGTGCAGCGATGTCTGCGCGAATTCGGCGAGCGCCCGCTCGAGCGCGTCCTGGACGGTCTTGCCGTGCGGCTGCGACTGCCAACCGCAGAACGCCGCGCCGTCGTACTGAATGCCGAGTGCGATTCTCATCACGACAGATCGGCCAGTTTGGCGAGCATCACGTGCGCTTCGTCGCGCGTGTCGGCGTGACCGGCTTCGATCACTTCGTGCAGCAGCGTGCGCGCGCCGGCGAGGTCGCCGAGCTCGACGTATTCGGACGCGAGTTCGAGCTTGTTGCGCGCGATCTTCGCGAGCGCTTCGGGCGTGAACGCCGGCAGCGACGCGCTCGGGCCGGTCGGCAGATCGAGGTCGAAATCGAGGTTCAGCGCGCCGAATTGCGCGACGCCGAGCGGCGGCAGGTTCGGGGACGGTGCGGCCGGCTCGCGGCTCGGAGCGGCGGGCGACTGTGCGGCGAACGATGCGCCGGGCTGCGGCGCAGCCAACGGCGGCTCGGCATGCGCAGACGGCGCAGACGGCGCAGACGGCAGTGCGACGCCAGGCGTACCCGCTTCGTGCGGCGCGGCGGCCTGCGGCGATGCGTCGCCGGCCTGCTGCGGCGCAGTTTGCGGCGGCTCGTCCGCGTGCGGCGTAGCTTCGGTCGACGTCAGCGGCTGCGCCGCGCCGGATGCGGCGGCCTGAGACGCGCCCGCCCCCGATCCGCCCGCTCCCGCCGCAAATGCCCGGGATTCGGCCTCCGACGCATCCTGCCTGCGCGGCCCCTCCGATTGCGATTCGATCGCGGGCGATCCGGCCACCGGTGCCGCCGCTTCACCCTGTTCGGCTCCGCTCGGCGGCGTCGCCTGATGCGGCTCGGCCGCCCACGGGCGGGCCACGGGCGCTTCGTCGCGAAGCGATTCGCCCCCATCACGATCCGCCCCTGGCGTTGCTTCGCCATGAGTTCCCACTTCACGCGTATCTTCCACGCCAGTCGGCTGGCGCGCGGCGACTTGACCGTTAGTTGCACTTTGCACCGAACCCGAACCGGCCGGCTCGGCATGCCGCGATTCCGCCGTTCGGTCCACATCGTCCGAATTCGACGCGCGGGGTGGCAGCGGCATATCGAGGCTGTCGAGCGCCGAGATCGCATCGCGCGGAAATGCCTGGCGCCACGCGTACGGCGCGGGCTTCGCGCCGGTCTGCGGAACACTGGACCGCGCGTCGTCCGATTCGGGCACGCGCGGCGCGCCGTTTCGCTCGTCCGGCTGCGGCATCTTCAGCGTCAATGGCTCGACGGGCGGCGTTTGCGGTTCACGAGTCGCCGCGCTGTCCGGCTCGATCTCAAGCGCCGACTTCGATTGGGCAATCGTCGATTCGGCCTTCGTCGGCACAGTCTTCGCTTCATCGGGCGGCGCGATCGGCGACTCGTGATGCGCAGCAGCCGTTGCAGCTTGCCCGCCTGCTTCGCGCGTCTCTTCCGCCGCCGTATCCGCCGAATCCGCCGCGGCCGGCGCACCGGCAATGGCGGCGACCGCATCCGGATCGAGCGCCGGCGCCGGCGTGAACGCGCCCGGCTCGATCGCGTCGGCAGGCGGCCGCCTCTTGCGCCGACGCAGCGCGAAGCCCGCGATCAACGCCACGACGGCCGCGCCAACCGCGATCGCAGCCCCCGAATTGAACGGCAGTTGCGGCACCGCGGTGCGCGACGCGGCGCTCACGGGCGGCGTCACGGCAGGCGCGGAAGCGGCGCTCGTCGTCGATTCGACCGTCGCCGCCGCCTCGGAACCGGCCACCTCCGAGCCGGACGCGGCGGACGCCGCCGCGCCCGCCACGGCGCTCGCTTGCGGCTTCTGCGCGCGTCCGGCCACCGGAGCGGGCGTCGTCAGCGCGCCGTTCGCGGCAGACTTGCCGATCCCGTGCTTCTGCAGTTCCATCAACACGCGATTCTTCAGCGCGAGCAGTTGCTGCAGGCTCGACGGCCGCGCTTGCGACGCGCCCGTCGCCACCTGCGCCGACGAACCCGACAGCGCCAGATTCGCGGCGCCAGGAACGAGCAACGCTTCCGCGCCGGCCGCCGACGCGCCGCTCGCGGCGGCGGGGGCTTGCTGAATCGAACCGCTCCAGACGTGCGGACCGCCGACACTGGACGATGCCGCGGGAGCCGCCGCCTGCGCGGCTGCGGACGGCGCATGCGTCGAAGCGGCGCCGGGTGCCGATGCGCCGTTCGCGCTCGACGCCGTCCCGGCGGCAGCGGAAGCCGCAAGCGCCGCCGCGGCGTGCGACGCCGTCGACATCGACGTCGCCGCCGGATGCGAAGCCGCAGCCGTTGCCGCCGACGCGACCGCATGCGACGCCGCGCCCGCCGCCGAAGCCGAAGCCGCACCGCTCGCCGCGGCGCCGCTCGCGGCCGCACCGGCCGCCGCGCCTGTCACATCGAGCGTCGGCACCGCCAATTGCGCGCCGATCTTCAAGCGGCTCGGATCGCGCTTCATGAACGCCTGCGGATTCGCATCGAAGAGCGCGCGGCCCGCGCGGGCCAGCACGGCAGGATCGTGCGATTGCGTGACGGCGACGGCGATGTCGTTGAGTGACTGGCCGGGTCGCACGGTGATCGTGAGCGGCGCGGCCTGGTCGCCCGCCGCGGCGCTCGCCGCATCCGGCGCCGCGTGCGCGACGGTCGCGCCGGCAAGTACGAGGACGGCGGCCGCGACAGCGCGTCGCGCGGACGAACGGCCGTCAGAGATCGTCGTAGAAGAAAGGAATCGAAGCGTCATCGGCTTGGTCGCCGCGGCATTACGCGGCCTGGGTTCGCGTTTGGAATGAGACAAAATCGGACCGCAAATAAAAAAGCGTCGCGTGAAACGCGACGCTTTCGGGTTGTGTACGCGTCGTAATCGCGTAGTTTACTTTACTTGTCGAGCAGAATGCGCAGCATCCGGCGCAGCGGCTCGGCCGCGCCCCACAACAATTGGTCGCCGACGGTAAATGCCGACAGGTATTCGCCACCCATGGCGAGCTTGCGCAGCCGGCCGACCGGCACCGACAGCGTGCCCGTCACGACGGCGGGCGACAGATCGCGCATCGACGCTTCGCGCTCGTTCGGCACGACCTTCACCCAGTCGTTCGCCGACGCGAGAATGCCGTTGACCTCGTCGAGCGGTACATCCTTCTTCAGCTTGATCGTGAGCGCCTGCGAGTGGCAGCGCATCGCGCCGATCCGCACGCACAGGCCGTCGACCGGGATCGAGCCCGGCTCGCCCATCGCCGGCTTGCCGAGAATCTTGTTGGTTTCCGCGCCGCCCTTCCATTCTTCTTTCGACATCCCGTTGCCGAGATCCTTGTCGATCCACGGAATCAGCGAGCCCGCGAGCGGCACGCCGAACTGGCTCGTCGGCATCGCGTCGCCGTTCATCGCGGCGAGCACGCGGCGGTCGATGTCGAGAATCGCCGAAGCCGGATCGGCGAGCTGCGCCTGAACCGCACCGTTCAGCGCGCCCATCTGCGCGAGCAGTTCACGCATGTTCTGCGCGCCCGCGCCCGACGCGGCCTGGTACGTCATCGCCGTCATCCAGTCGACGAGGTTCTCGCGAAACAGGCCGCCCAGCGCCATCAGCATCAGGCTGACCGTGCAGTTGCCGCCGATGAAGTTCTTCGTGCCCTTGACGAGCGCGTCCTTGATCACGTCGAGGTTCACGGGATCGAGGACGATCACCGCATCGTCCTTCATCCGCAGCGACGACGCCGCGTCGATCCAGTAGCCGTTCCAGCCGGCCGCGCGCAGCTTCGGGAACACGTCGTTCGTGTAGTCCCCGCCCTGGCACGTGATGACGACGTCGCATTTCTTCAGGTCGTCGATGCTCGTCGCATCCTTGAGCGTGGTCTCGTTTTTCGCGAATGACGGCGCCTTGCCGCCCGCGTTGCTGGTGCTGAAAAACACCGGCTCGATCAGATCGAAATCGCCTTCTTCCTGCATGCGCTGCATCAGCACGCTGCCGACCATGCCGCGCCAACCTACGAGACCTACGTTCATGACTCACCCTTTGCTGGAGCTTCCCCGCCTTTTCCGTCCCCGGCGCGACCGCGCGGGGAAACAGGCGGGCACGACGGACGACGATCAGATTTTCGTGATCGTTTTCGTGATGATGATGATTTTGCCGACGAGAATGGCGCGCGTACCCGCACGGGCTTCATTGCCGTGGGGTTTCAAGACCGGGGAGATCAGGGAAGTCAGCGCCATCGCTTGAGTCTACACAAACCTAAGAGGCCGCACAACGGCCAGGAAAACCGGACGGACCCCGTTTTCGGGGCGCCCGGCCGGACTGCGACGACGAACCGCTCCGAACGCGCGGCCCGTGCGCCGCGATTACAGCGCCGCGACGACCGCGTCGCCCATCGCCGCGGTGCCGACCTTGCGGCAACCCGGCGTCGCGATGTCCGCCGTCCGGTAACCCGCTTCGAGCACCTTCTTGACCGCGTTCTCGATCCGGTCCGCCTGTTCGGCGCGGTTCAGCGAGTAGCGCAGCAGCATCGCGGCCGACAGGATCGTCGCGAGCGGATTCGCGACGCCCTTGCCCGCGATGTCCGGCGCGGACCCGTGCGACGGCTCGTACAAGCCCTTGTTGTTCTTGTCGAGCGACGCCGACGGCAGCATGCCGATCGAGCCCGTCAGCATCGCGGCCTCGTCCGACAGGATGTCGCCGAACATGTTGCCCGTCACGATCACGTCGAACTGCTTCGGCGCCTTCGCGAGCTGCATCGCCGCGTTGTCGACGTACATGTGCGACAGCTCGACGTCCGCGTATTCCTTCGATACGTCGATCATGATGTCGCGCCAGAACTGCGACGTCTCGAGCACGTTCGACTTGTCGACCGACAGCAGCTTCTTGGCGCGCTTCTGCGCGGCCTGGAACGCGACATGTGCGATGCGGCGCACTTCCGGCTCCGAATAGCGCATCGTGTCGAAGCCTTCGCGCGCGCCGGCGAACGGGCCGTCGGGCGCTGCGCGCACGCCGCGCGGCTGACCGAAGTAGATGTCGCCGTTCAGTTCGCGCACGATCAGGATGTCGAGGCCCGCGATCAGCTCGGGCTTCAGCGGCGACGCGTCGACGAGCTGCGAATAGCAGATCGCCGGGCGAAAGTTCGCGAACAGCTCGAGATGCTTGCGCAGACCGAGAATCGCCTGCTCGGGGCGCAGCGCGCGCTCGAGCGAGTCGTACTTCCAGTCGCCGACCGCGCCGAACAGGATCGCGTCCGCTTCCTTCGCGAGCGCGAGCGTCGCTTCCGGCAACGGACGGCCGCTCGCCTCGTAGCCGGCGCCGCCGACGGGCGCCTGCTCGAGTTCGAACCACTCGTCGAGCGCGTTCAGCACCTTCACCGCTTCGTTGACGATCTCCGGACCGATGCCGTCGCCGGGCAGCACTGCAATCTTCATGCGAAATTCCTGACTGGATGAATGAGTTGTTGGATTCGGACGAAGCGCGCGCGCCGGCCATCGATCGCGGCGCGCGCTCGCGCGAGAGGCGTCAGCCGATCAGCCGGTTGTCGAGCCACGGCTGCTTCGCGAGCCGCTCCGCTTCGTACTGACGGATCTTGTCGGCGTGGCGCAGCGTGAGGCCGATATCGTCGAAGCCGTTCACGAGACAGTACTTGCGGAACGCGGTGATTTCGAACGGATACTCGCGGCCGTCCGGCGCGCGCACGACCTGCGCGCCGAGATCGATCGTGAGCTGATAGCCGTTGAACGCGTACGTCTCGTTGAACAGGTGGTCGACCTGCTGCTCGGTCAGCACGATCGGCAGCAAGCCGTTCTTGTAGCAGTTGTTGAAGAAGATGTCGGCGAAGCTCGGCGCGACGATCGCGCGGAAGCCGTACTGCTGCAGCGCCCACGGCGCATGCTCGCGCGAGCTGCCGCAGCCGAAATTCTTGCGCGCGAGCAGCACCGACGCGCCCTGGTAGCGCGACTGGTTCAGCACGAAGTCCGGGTTCAGCGGACGTTTCGAGTTGTCCTGGCCGGGCTCGCCGTGATCGAGATAGCGCCACTCGTCGAACGCGTTCGGGCCGAAGCCCGTGCGCTTGATCGACTTCAGGAACTGCTTCGGGATGATCGCGTCGGTGTCGACGTTCTCGCGATCGAGCGGCGCCACGACGCCGGTATGCACATTGAATTTTTCCATGATCCGTCAACCAGATTGGAGGCCGGCCGCGCGGGCCGGCGAAATCGAATCGTTGCGCTCGCGCGCCGTCACTCCGCGGCCTTCTTGATCGCGTGGCCGGCGGCGTTGATGTCCTCGCCCATGCCCGCGACCGTGTTGCAGCCCGCAAGGCCGAACGCGAAGCCCGCCAATGCGATCACGGCGACGAGCCGCCCGAAAAATGCCGTTGCTTTCACGCGCTCACCCCAGTTTGCGAATGTCGACGAAGTGGCCTTCGATCGCCGCCGCCGCGGCCATCGCCGGGCTGACGAGATGCGTGCGGCCGCCCTGGCCCTGACGTCCTTCGAAGTTGCGGTTCGACGTCGACGCGCAGCGCTCGCCCGGCTCGAGCCGGTCGGCGTTCATCGCGAGGCACATCGAGCAGCCCGGCTCGCGCCATTCGAAGCCGGCTTCCGTGAACACCTTGTCGAGCCCTTCGCGCTCGGCCTGCGCCTTCACGAGGCCCGAGCCCGGCACGACCATCGCGAGGCGCACGTTCGGCGCGACGCGGCGATTGAGCTTCTTGACGACGTACGCGGCCGCGCGGATGTCTTCGATCCGCGCGTTCGTGCACGAGCCGATGAAGATCTTGTCGACATTGATCGCCTCGATCGGCGTATTCGGCGTGAGCGCCATGTACGCGAGCGCGCGCTCCATCGCGTCGCGCTTGACCGGGTCCTTCTCACGCTCGGGATCAGGCACGCGGCCGTCGATCGACGTGACCATTTCCGGCGACGTGCCCCACGTGACCTGCGGCACGATCTCCGCCGCGTTCAGCTCGACGACGGCGTCGAACCGCGCGCCTTCGTCGGACCTGAACGTCTTCCAATATTCGGCCGCCTGATTCCATTGCGCACCCGTCGGCACGAAGGGACGGTCCTTCAGGTATTCGACCGTCGTGTCGTCGACGGCGACCATGCCGGCGCGCGCGCCCGCTTCGATCGCCATGTTGCAGACCGTCATCCGGCCTTCCATCGACAGCGCGCGAATCGTCGAGCCGCCGAATTCGATCGCGTAGCCGGTGCCGCCCGCGGTGCCGATCTTGCCGATGATCGCGAGCACGATGTCCTTCGCGGTGCAACCGCGCGGCAGCGGGCCCTCGACCTTCACGAGCATGTTCTTGCTCTTCTTCTGCAAAAGCGTCTGCGTCGCGAGCACGTGCTCGACTTCCGACGTGCCGATGCCGTGCGCGAGCGCGCCGAACGCGCCGTGCGTCGACGTGTGCGAATCGCCGCAGACGATCGTCATGCCGGGCAGCGTCGCGCCCTGCTCGGGCCCGATGATGTGGACGATGCCCTGACGGACGTCGTTCATCTTGAATTGCGTGATGCCGTATGCATCGCAGTTCGCGTCGAGCGTGTCGACCTGCAGCTTCGACACCGGATCGGCGATGCCGTGACTGCGGTCCGTCGTCGGCACGTTGTGATCGGAGACCGCGAGATTCGCGCTGATTCGCCACACCGGACGCTGCGCGAGCTTCAGCCCCTCGAATGCCTGCGGGCTCGTGACTTCGTGCAGCAGTTGGCGATCGATGTAGAGCAATGTGGTGCCGTCCTCCTCGGTGTGGACGACGTGCGAATTCCACAATTTGTCGTAGAGAGTCTGTGCCATGGGTATGCGGGGTCGTTTGACTGCGAACATGCGTTCGGGTGCAGTCGATTATGCCACGCGAAGCCCGCACCTTTGTACCAGGAAAACGAAAAAACCCATAAAAAACAGTGAGTTGAGTGGTACAGCCGATACGGGTATCAGGATTACCCGGCAAATTCCGGCAAGCGGCGCCCGCTATCGACCGGACCATGGATAAGTAGACGAAGCGCACGGCGACGCAGTGGCCGTCGGCGAGCGGCACGGCGCATGACGTTTGACGATGCGGCCGCCCATGCGCTCGGTCGCAGCATCGGCAACGCGCGGCCGCGCACGGACGCGCTGCGCCATACCGCGGCGCGCTGGAAAGAGGATGCGCCGCCCGCCCGTCGCGCCGCGCTCAATAGCCCACGCCGAGATGATCCTTCAGCGTGCGCCCCGAATAATCGGATCTGAAAAGCGCCCGCTTCTGCAGCAACGGCACGACATGCTCGACCATCGTCCGCAGCCCGTCCGGGAACACGTCGAAGTTCAGGTTGAAGCCGTCGGCCGCGCCGTGCTCAAACCATTGCGCCATATCGTCGGCGATCGATTCCGGCGTGCCGACGACGATCCGGTGCATGCCGAGGTTGTGCCCGATCAGCTCGCGCACCGTCAGGTTTCTCTCGCGCGCGAATGCGATCATCTGCGCGGCGAAACCGTGCGATACATGGTCCCGCGACGCGCGCGCGATCCGCTCGTAAGGCAGCGGCGCGTCGAGCGCGATGTCGTCCGGCCCGATGCCGAACTGGCGCGCGAGCATCTCGACGTCGCCGCCCGGATCGCGCAACGCGTCCATTTCGTCTTTCCTCGCGCGCGCCTCGGCCATCGTCGAGCCGATGACCGGATACAGCCCCGGCAATATCCCGAATTGCCCGGGATCCCGCCCTCGCGCGCGCACTCTCGACTTGAGATCCGCGTAGAACCGCTTCGCGCCTTCGAGCGAATTCTGCGACGTGAACACCATGTCCGCATGCTTGGCCGCCAGATCGAGACCGGCTTCGGACGCCCCGGCCTGAACGAGGAGCGGCCGCCCCTGCGGACTGCGCGGCACGTTCAGCGGGCCGGCGACATCGAAATGCCGGCCGTGATGATCGATTCGCCGGACCTGCGCGGGATCGGCGAACACGCCGCTCGCCGCGTCCGCGACGAGCGCGCGCTCGCCCCAGCTTTCCCACAGCTTGATCGTCACGTCGATGAACTCGTCCGCGCGCGCGTAGCGCTCCGACGCGCCCGGCAACGCGACCGAGCCGAAATTCGCGGCCGCGGCCGGATTGTAGGTGGTGACCGCGTTCCATCCCGCCCTGCCGCCGCTCAATTGATCGAGCGACTGGAAGCGGCGCGCGAGCGAAAACGGATCGCTGAACGTCGTGGACGCCGTGCAGATCAGTCCGATGCGCTCGGTGACGAGCGACAGCGCGGACGCGACAACGAGCGGATCGAGCATCTGCGACGGCCCGTGCGCATGGCCGTGCAGCGAAAGCGAATCGGAGAAGAACAGCGCGTCGAACTTGCCCAGCTCCGCGATTTGCGCGATCCGTCGATAGAAGTCCGGATCGACGATCGCACGCGTGTTGCGAAGCGTGCGCCATCCGGCCGGATGCTGGCCGACGCCGACGATATGACAGTTCAGATGCATCTGGCGGCGGTCATGCATGCGTCACCTCGAAATGTTCGTTGATTCCCTTCGCGCGCAGGAAGTCCTGAAGCGGGCGCGACAGACCGATCGCGTTCTCGCCGCCGCTTAGCTTCGTCGCATCCCAGATGCACTGCCCGATGACTTTCGGATGGCGGCCGTTCGCATCGACGACCTTGACGATCGCCGGCCCGTAAGCAAGGCCGATGCCGATTTTCAATGGCGGAAGCCGGTGCCGCTGCCACAGCAGTTCGTTCACGCACGCGATCGAGCTGTCGATGCAACGCGTCGCCGCCGCGCACGCGCGCGCGATCACTTGCTCCCGCTTGCCGCACTCGATGTGAAACAGGATCAACAGGCCGTCGCCGAGCAGTTCGGTCGCCTGACCGCCCGCCTGCGCAGCCGTGTGCGCAATCGCCGGAATCAGCGCGGAGGTCTCGTAGAAGATGCGCTGCAGGCCGCAGCGAATGTGCGGGAAGGTTGCGGATTCGGAAAATCGGGCGCTCGAATTGCGCATGTCGGCAACGAACGCGACGAATTCGCCGACGGACGGCCGATCGGCGTCCAGCACCGGATAGCCCGGAATCAGCGTCTTCGTCGCCTGCTCGCCCGACGTCGCCCGTGCGTCGTCGCCGGACGCCGGCGCGGCGGCGGGCCCGCTTCGCCGCAGGTGCGCATCGAGCGGATCATGGGCCGAACGGCGAGCCGGGCCGAGCGTGGCATCGGCGCCGTTCGCATCGTCGGACGCCCGATCGATGACGGGCTGGATCCCGCGCCATTCGCTTTCCGCACGGCGAAGATTCTCGTCGACGAGCGCGCGAAGATCGGCGTCGTCCGCGCTCCGGAATTCCTCGCGCAACCGGCCGAAATCGGCCGGCAGTCCTTCAGCTTGCGTTCCGTCCTGTCCTTTCATTTCATATCACGCCATGGTCGTTCCGGGCTCGCGCCGAATCAATGAATAACAGGTCCGGAATATCCGAGAAAACGCGAGGCTTGCACACGAGCACCAATCAGATAATCAGCAGGCCGTTTCTGAAAATCGGCATGGCAAATGCCGGCAATCGAAAAGACCGCCATGCGGCCGAGATTCGCTCCCGGTCGCGCGCAATGGCGGCGTCTCCACGCGCACCGCACATAAACGCACGCGCTTTCAGCCGACTCTGCGCACTTGAGCATCACACGACATCTTGCGGTCATATTAACGCAATGAAATCGCAACATTCAATTCGACAATCAATTTATTAATATGTTTATTAAACGGTCCAGATGCAATCAAATACGAAATCGATGGATTTTCAACCCATCGACACATAAACCGCCCATTAATAAATGGAAATCACATGAAGCTTTTCCAGACATTCAATCGCGCACGCGATGTGAATTACCACGGGATCGAACGCGTCGAAAAACGTATCGAGACTATCGTCTCGATTTTTGCGTTCCACCGGGAATGCCGCGGCAGACAAGGACTCGAGCGGTGTCCGCTCCGCGCGCACGATCACCATCGATCGCACGCGAGACGATGCGCGTCGCACGCCTGCCGCGACCGACGACGCATCGCAGCCGCGCTCGACGGTGCGGCATGAGGTCGCAACGCAGCAGTCCGTGCGCGCGCATCGCGCGGCGCAACCGAACCGCGAACGCTTCGCTCACACCCATTCCTGCGGCGCGTCGTCGCCGTCGGCGAGCGTGAGCCCGCCCGCGGGCAGCGGCAATGCGGTCCGATAGCGGACCTGCTTGAGCGCGAAGCTCGACCGGATGTTCGACACGCCGGGAATCGTCGTCAACTGATCGAGGATGAAGCGCTCGAGGCTCTTCATGCTCGGCACGACGACGCGCAGCAGATAGTCCGCATCGCCCGACATCAGATAGCACTCCATCACCTCGGGCCGCTTGTCGATCGCCTCCTCGAAGCGGCGCAGCGCGTCCTCGACCTGCTTCTCGAGGCTCACCTGGATGAACACGTTGATCCGCAGCCCGAGCGGCTCCGGATTCAGCAGCGTCACCTGCTGCTTGATGAGACCGAGCTTCTCGAGCGCGCGGACGCGGTTGAAGCACGGCGTCGGCGACAGGTTCACCGCGCGCGCGAGCTCCGCGTTCGTGATCCGCGCGTTCTGCTGCAGTTGATTGAGGATGCCGATGTCGATCCGGTCCAGCCGGCGGGAAGGAGCGCTCATAGTACAAATATTCTGAAAACAGAGATTTTTCAGGAATTTGTACGTTACACGAAACCAAAATTCCAACCAAAAGAGATGCACATTCTGCGGCTGCGTGGATAACCTTAACGGCTGTTGCTGCCGATGTCGCTTCCTCGAACCCGCCCCATCTGGAGCCGCGCATGAACGACTTGTCGAACGGTATCCGCCCGGTCCTCTCGGCCGCGCGCCGCCACGACGACACCGATCCGCAGGAAACCGCCGAATGGCTGGACGCGCTCGACGGCGTCGTCGAGCACACGGGCGTCGACCGCGCGCGGTACCTGCTCGCGCAGCTCGCCGAGCACGCGGCGCGCCGCCGGGTCGCGCCGCCACATGCGAACACGACGCCGTACGTCAATACGATCCCGCTCGACGCGCAGCCGCCGTATCCGGGCGACCTTCAGCTCGAAGCGCGCCTGGCGGCGGTGCTGCGCTGGAACGCGCTCGCGATGGTGGTGCGCGCAAACCGCGCGTACGGCGAGCTCGGCGGCCACATCGCGAGCTACGCGTCGGCGGCCGATCTGTTCGAGGTCGGCTTCAACCACTTCTTCCGCGCGGCGGACGACGCGTCGGGCGGCGATCTCGTCTACTTCCAGCCGCACTCGTCGCCGGGCGTCTATGCGCGCGCGTTTCTCGAAGGATTCCTGAGCGAAGCGCAGCTCGAGCACTATCGGCGCGAGATCGCCGGACCGGGCCTCTGCTCGTATCCGCATCCGTGGCTGATGCCCGATTTCTGGCAGTTCCCGACGGGCTCGATGGGCATCGGTCCGATCAATGCGATCTACCAGGCGCGCTTCATGCGCTATCTGCAGAACCGCGGGCTGCTGCGCACCGATGGCCGCAAGGTATGGGGCTTCTTCGGCGACGGCGAGATGGACGAGCCCGAATCGATCGGCGCGCTGTCGCTCGCGGCGCGCGAAGGGCTCGACAATCTCGTGTTCGTGATCAACTGCAATCTGCAGCGGCTCGACGGCCCCGTGCGCGGCAACGGCCGCATCGTCGACGAGCTCGAATCACAGTTCGCGGGCGCCGGCTGGAACGTGATCAAGGTGCTGTGGGGCTCGGACTGGGATGCGCTCTTCGCGCGCGACGTGACGGGCGCGCTTGCGCGCGCGTTCGCGCAGACGGTCGACGGCCAGTTCCAGACCTTCTCGGCGAACGACGGCGCATACAACCGCGCACGCTTCTTCGGCCAGGACGACGCGCTCGCGTCGCTCGTCGCGCATCTGCGCGACGAAGACATCGACCGGCTGCGCCGCGGCGGCCACGACGCGTGCAAGCTGTACGCCGCGTACGAAAGCGCGGTCCGTCACGAAGGCCGGCCGACCGTGATCCTCGCGAAGACGATGAAGGGCTTCGGAATGGGCGCGATCGGCCAGGGGCGGATGACGACCCATCAGCAGAAGAAGCTCGACGTCGAGCACCTGCTCGCGTTCCGCGACCGTTTCCGGCTGCCGCTCTCCGACGACGATGTCGAGCAGCTCCGTTTCTACAAGCCCGCGCAAGACAGCCCGGAGATGCGATACCTGCATGCGCGCCGGGCTGCCCTGGGAGGCTGTCTGCCCAGAAGGCGGAAAGCGGCGACGACGGCATTGACCGTGCCGTCGTTGCCTTCCTGGGGGCAATTCGCGCTCGACGCCGGCGGCCGCGAGATGTCGACGACGATGGCGATCGTGCGGATGCTCGGCGGCCTGCTGAAGGACGCGGCGCTCGGGCCGCGCGTCGTGCCCGTCGTCGCCGACGAGGCGCGCACGTTCGGGATGGCGAACCTGTTCCGGCAGGTCGGCATCTACTCGCCGCTCGGCCAGCGCTACGAGCCGGAAGACCTCGGCTCGATGCTCTACTACCGCGAGGACACGCGCGGACAGATCCTCGAGGAGGGCATCTCGGAGGCGGGCGCGATGTCGTCGTGGATCGCCGCGGCGACGTCGTACAGCGTGCACGACCTGCCGATGCTGCCGTTCTACATCTACTACTCGATGTTCGGCTTCCAGCGGATCGGCGATCTGATCTGGGCCGCCGCCGATCAACGCGCGCGCGGCTTCCTGATTGGCGCGACCGCCGGCAAGACGACGCTCTGCGGCGAAGGGCTCCAGCATCAGGACGGCACGAGCCATCTCGCCGCGTCGACGGTGCCGAACTGCCGCGCGTGGGATCCGGCGTTCTCGTACGAAGTTGCGGTGATCGTCGACGAAGGGATGCGCGAGATGGTCGAGCGGCAGCGCGACACGTTCTATTACCTGACTGTCACGAACGAGAACTACGCGCAGCCGTCGCTGCCCGCGGGCCGGGCCGGCGCGCTGCGCGACGGCATCCTCAAGGGCATGTATCCGCTCGACGCGGCGGCGCTGCCCGCCGCGCGCGTCCAGTTGCTCGGCTCGGGCGCGATTCTCGGCGAAGTGCAGGCGGCCGCGCGCATGCTGCGCGACGACTGGCAGATCGATGCGGCCGTGTGGAGCGTGACGAGCTTCACCGAACTGCAGCGCGACGGCATCGCGGCCGAGCGCGCGCAGCGTCTGTTCGACGGCGACGAAGCGAACGAAAACGCGACGCCTTATGTCACGTCCGCGCTCGCCGCGACGCACGGGCCGGTGATCGCCGCGACCGACTACGCGCGCGCGCTGCCCGAGCTGATCCGCGCATACGTGCCGCGCCGCTACGCGACGCTCGGCACCGACGGCTTCGGCCGCAGCGACACGCGCCAGGCGCTGCGCGCGTTCTTCGAGGTCGATCGCGCGTCGATCGTGATTGCGGCGCTGCGCGCGCTCGCCGACGACGGGGTCGTGACGCGCGACGTCGTGCGCGATGCGATCGAGCGTTACGGCAAGCGCGACACGGCGCGCACGCCGCCGTGGGAGCGGTGACGGTGCGAGCATGATGCGATCGACGCCCGTTTCAGCAGGTCGAGCGCGCGTCTCCAACGCAATGGCTTCGCTCGGCGCGCAGCCCGCAGGCATTTGCGGGCGCCGGAGCGATCGTATTTCGCCCCGGCGCCAACGCCTGCCGACCGCTCACAACCCGAACCCCATCTGCTCGCGCCCGAGCGCGGTCAGATCATCCGCCTGCGCACGCCCGGCGAAATCCGTCTCGAAGTGATCGGCCGGAAAATCCGGCGGGCTCTCGCCGCGCAGAAAGCTCGGCAACTGCCGCTTCAGGTAAGCGTCGTTCTTCGCGCACCCCGGCGCCGACGCGATGTACATCACGTTGCTGTAGCCCGGCCCACGATGCGCGTCCTCGACCGCGTGCACGACGTCGCCGTGCCAGAACACCGCGTCGCCCGGCTGCATCTGCGGAATCGGCGCGAGCGCGGCGAGGAGCGGCGCATGCCATTCGGGCAGCACCGACAGCGCGCGGCCCGGCCGCGCGCCGCACAGGTCGTCTCCGGGCACGTCGTCCTGCAGCGCGCGCAGGACGACGTAGGCCATCGCGTTCGCGATCGGAATCAGTTGCAGCGTCCCGTCGCCGGGCCCCTGCGGCGTCAGCGCCGTCCAGCCCTGGAACGTGCGGAACATCGAGCAGACGGCGGGCGACGGAATCTCCTCGACGTCCGGCCGGAACGCCGCGTCGAACGGATCGTAGGCGCGCCAGTCGCCCGCGAGCACGTGCCGATAGACGCGCCGGAAGTTCGGCCCGAGCCAGCGCTCGACCGAGCCGCCGTCGACGTGCGGCGACAAGCCGAGCGACGACGAGCCCGGCGGCCGCCGGCGAATGCGGTCCGCATAGGCCGGCACGCGCGCCGGATCGAAATGCACGCGCCCTTCGCTCTGCGCGCGCCACAGCCGGTTCAGGAACACACGCGCCTGCGTCAATGCGGGCGACTGGCGCGCGGCGATCTGCGGCTTCGACCAATAAACGCCATGGATCTGCGGCTTGCTCGACGCGAGCGTGCCGAAGTAACGGTCTTCCGCGCGATGGGCGAGCTTGTCGTCGAGCCGGTTCGACTCGACGTACGCAGCGATCTCGTCGTTCCAATTGCTCGCCTGCAGCGCGTCGAACACGCCGCGGATCACGCAGGCGCCGCGCGCCCTGAGCGCGGCGAGCGACGCCGAATCGACGCAATCCGCGGCGACGTCGGCGAAGCGCAGCACGGGGATCGTGTCTCGGCCTTGCGCGCGATCGGTCAGGATCGCATCGGCTTGCCGCGCGATCTCGCCTTCGAGCTCGCGAAACACCTGTGCGCGGTTCGGCAGTGCGGCGCGCAGCGCCGCTTTCGTCGTGCGGATCGCCGCCGGCAGGTCGTCGATATGAAACGGCATCGGATGTCTCCTTGATCTGATTCTGGATGGGTGCGGCGTACGTCAACGCGCCCATTCAGCGTAGATCGCCCGATCCGTGAGAAGCGATGCAATTGCGCCAACCATCGATAGGATTACGCCAGCCGCCCGGACAAGCGCGCCGAAGGCCGAAAGAACCGCCGCGCGGCCTGGCGCGGGAGCAACGCACAATGCGCGACGGCACGGCTTGCGGCGTCGCAACGCATACGAACAGGAAGAGCGACGACGACGCGGCAGCTGCCGCGTCCGCGTCCGTCGCGGGACCGCGCGATCAGCGCGCCATCACCGGCGGCGCGAGCATGTAGTGCTCGCTCGAGAACAGCGCGGCGCGATGCTCGTCGCACAGTGACTGGACCGTCTCGTGCGAGCGCGGCGTGTTCGACATCGCCGCGGCGTCATAGGCGGCCATCGCAACGAGCGCGCGCGCCCAGCCGGGCGATGCGTCGCGCTGCGCGCCGACAAAGACGGGCTGCGCCCATTGCCGGCAGCCGGCCGCCGTCGATCGCACGGGCATCGGAAACCCGGCCCGCTGCACGTTGTCCTCGGCGACGCCGGCAATTGCGCCTTCGATCGTCAGCAACCAGGCCAGCGCCACGACAAGCCGCATTGCGCACATACGCTCCACCTCGCAAAGCACAGGAACTGCGCACATTCATCAAGACGGCGGCGCGCGGCGCCCCATGCCGATTCTGCCGCATCGCGCCCGTTCGCTCCCGCCGCGCGAACACGCGATCGTCGGCCGCTCGACTGCCGTCGAAGGGCTTTGGCTACGCGCCGACACTTATTCCCGTCTCGCAGCGGAGACGCGCACATCTACTCCGGCTCGTGGCAGCATACGCACAGCTTGTTGCCGTCGAGATCGCGAAAGTACGCGCCGTAGTAGTTCGGGTGGTAGCGGGGTCGCAAGCCGGGCGCCCCTTCGCTCGTGCCCCCCGCTTGCAGCGCGAGCGCGTACACGCGGTCGACCATCGCGCGATTCGCCGCGAGAAACGCGGTCATCTGGCCGTTGCCGGGCGCGTGCTGCGCGCCGTCGAACGGCCGGCCGATCAGGAACAGCGGACGCGGCGCGTCGGCCGGCATCCAGCCGGTCCAACCGTCGGGATCGCGAAACTTGAGCGCGAGCTGCAACGCTTCCATCAACGGCGCATAGAACGCATAAGCGCGTTCGACGTCGGTTACGCCCATGCAGACATGTGAAAACATTCGCGTGCCTCCCGTATCGTCGAAACCCGACGATGATGCCACGCCCACCCGCCACGCGGACGAACGGGGGCCGGCATGAAGCCGCGCTACGAACGCGTCGCGATTTCCGAAGGCTGCTCGGTCCGCGTCTATCGGCGCAGGCTCGCGCAGATTCCGTTCGAATGGCACCACCATCCGGAGTACGAGCTGACGCTCACGCTGAACAGCCGCGGCAAGCGCTTCGTCGGCGATCACGTCGCCGACTACGCGGGCGACGATCTCGTGCTCGTGCCGCCAAACCTGCCGCATACGTGGGCGTCGGACACGCGCATCGATCCGGACGTGCCGCTCGTCGCGCTCGTCGTCTGGTTCGACGGCGACTGGGCACAGCGCGTCGCCGACTGCTGCCCCGAATTCGCAGGCTTGCGCACGCTGCTGCGCCGAGCCGCGCCAGGGCTCGCGTTCGGGCCGGACGCCGCGGTCGAGATGCGCTCGCGGCTGCCCGCGCTCGTCGACCGCGCGCCGCGTGTGCGGCTCGCGGCCGCGCTCGACGTCCTCGCTTTCCTCGCCGACGCGCACGCGACGCCGCTCGCGACGGCCGCCGCATACCACACCGCCGACGGCGCCGCGCTCGCGCCCGAAGCCGAGCGCCTCGACCGCGTGCTCGATCTGCTCGACCGCCGCTTTCACGAACCGCTGCGCATCGCCGAACTCGCGGCGGTCGCGCACCTGTCCGAACGCTCGCTGCAACGGCGGTTCGCGCGGCACCTCGGCGAGACCATCGGCCGCTATCTGCAGCGGCTGCGGCTCGCGCACGCGGCACGGCTGCTCGCATCGACCGACTGGCCGGTGTCGCTCGTCGCGACGCGCTCCGGCTATGCGAATCTCGCGAACTTCAATCGCCAGTTCCTCGCCGCGCGACAGCTGTCGCCGCGCGCATACCGGCAATTTCTCGCCGAGCGCGGCCGCCCGCCCCAAGATGCGCCGGCGCCGGCGGAAGGCATCGACGTGCGCCCGCCGTCGCTCGAGCGCGGTACGACCACGAAAACGCGCCGCTGAAAAACGAACACCCCGACAGGCGAACCGTCGGGGTGTTTCATCCAGCGTTGCCCGCACCACGCGCGGCGGACTGGCCGCACGCGCTGCGCGCCGCCGATCAGCGCTGATCGATCGGCTTCGCCGTACGCGGCGCCTCGCCGATGAAGAGCTGCCGCGGACGACCGATCTTCTGCTCGGGATCGGCGATCATCTCGTTCCACTGAGCGATCCAGCCGACCGTGCGCGCCATCGCGAAGATGCAGGTGAACATCGACGTCGGGATGCCCAGCGCGCGCTGGACGATGCCCGAGTAGAAATCGACGTTCGGGTACAGCTTGCGCGACACGAAGTACTCGTCTTCGAGCGCGATCTTCTCGAGCTGCATCGCGAGCTTGAAGAGCGGATCGTCGTGCAGGCCCAGTTCGTTCAGCACTTCGTAGCAGGTCTCGCGCATCAGCTTCGCGCGCGGGTCGTAATTCTTGTACACGCGGTGGCCGAAGCCCATCAGCTTCACGCCCGAGTTCTTGTCCTTCACCTGCTTGATGAACTCGGGGATGTTGTCCGGCGTGCCGATCTGCTCGAGCATGTTCAGCGCGGCTTCGTTCGCGCCGCCGTGCGCCGGGCCCCACAGACACGCGATGCCGGCCGCGATACACGCGAACGGGTTCGCGCCCGACGAGCCCGCGAGACGGACCGTCGACGTCGATGCGTTCTGCTCGTGGTCGGCGTGCAGGATCAGGATGCGGTCGAGCGCGCGGACGAGCACGTCGTTGACCTTGTACTCTTCGCACGGGTTCGCGAACATCATGCGCATGAAGTTCGCGCTGTACGACAGGTCGTTGCGCGGATAGACGAACGGCTGGCCGATGCTGTACTTGAACGCCATCGCGACGAGCGTCGGCAGCTTCGCGATCATGCGGATCGCCGACACTTCACGATGACGCGGGTCGTTGATGTCGAGCGAATCGTGATAGAACGCGGACAGCGCGCCAACCGCGGCGACGAGAATCGCCATCGGGTGCGCGTCGCGGCGGAAGCCGCGGAAGAAGAACTGCATCTGCTCGTGCACCATCGTGTGCTTCGTGACGGTGGCGACGAATTCCTTCTTCTGCGCGGCGTTCGGCAGCTCGCCCTTCAGCAGCAGATAGCAGGTTTCGAGGAAGTCCGCGTTTTCAGCGAGATTGTCGATCGGGAAGCCGCGGTACAGCAGTTCGCCCTTGTCGCCGTCGATGTACGTGATCGCCGAGTTGCAAGACGCCGTCGACATGAAGCCCGGGTCATACGTGAACTTGCCGGTCTGGCCGTACAGCTTGCGGATATCGATTACGTCCGGGCCCATCGTACCCTTGTAAATCGGCAGTTCGACGCTCGGCGAATTGTCGCTGAACGATAGCGTGGCTTTAACATCAGACGGGGTCATGACACATCCTCAATCGAAAAAAGAAACGGATTCGATAACGGGCACAACGCTCTCAAACGCTGCGCAGCATCTCCAGCAGCCTGGACATGTCCGGGCCGGCAAAGTCGCCTTCTGGTTCCTTGCGTGCGAGCAGCAAGTCCATCAGGTCGTTGTCGCTTAGATCCAGCAGGCGCGACAGTGCGCTCACGTCCGCGTCGCTGAGGTCGTGCTCGTGTCTGTCGAAGAAACGCTCGAAAATGAGATCGTTCTCCAGCAGTCCGCGCCGCGCGCGCCAGCGAAGCCGCGCGCGGCGATGCGGGTCGGATTGATGCGATGATTCGCTCATGTCAGACCGCGCGGCGAACCATCAATTCCTTGATCTTGCCGATCGCCTTCGTCGGGTTCAGGCCCTTCGGGCACACGTCGACGCAGTTCATGATCGTATGGCAACGGAACAGACGGTACGGATCGTTGAGGTTGTCGAGGCGCTCGCCCGTCGCACGATCGCGGCTGTCCGCGATGAAACGATACGCCTGCAGCAGGCCCGCCGGACCGACGAACTTGTCCGGATTCCACCAGAAGCTCGGGCACGACGTCGAGCAACTCGCGCACAGAATGCACTCGTACAGGCCGTCGAGCTCGTCGCGTTCTTCCGGCGACTGCAGGCGCTCCTTCTCGGGCGGCGGCTCGTCGTTGATCAGGTACGGACGGATCGAGTGGTACTGGTTGAAGAACTGCGTGAAATCGCAGATCAGGTCGCGCACGACGGGCAGGCCCGGCAGCGGACGCAGCACGATCTTCTGCGGCAGGTCGTTCAGGTTCGTCAGGCACGCGAGGCCGTTCTTGCCGTTGATGTTCATCGCGTCCGAACCGCACACGCCTTCGCGGCACGAGCGGCGGAACGACAGCGTCTCGTCGACCGACTTCAGCTTGACGAGCGCGTCGAGCAGCATCCGCTCGTGCTGGAGTTCCAGCTCGTACGTCTGCATGCGCGGCGCGGCGTCCTTGTCCGGATCGTAGCGGTAGATTTCAAAAATGCGTTTGGCCATTTCAGATTCCTTTGCGCTGGCTTAGAAGGTACGCGCCTTCGGCGGCACGGACTCGACTGTCAGCGGCTTCATATGGACGGGCTTGTAGTCGAGGCGATCGGCTTCGCTGAACCACAGCGTGTGGCGCAGCCAGTTGTCGTCGTCGCGGTGCTCGTAATCGCTGTGCGCGTGTGCGCCGCGGCTTTCCTTGCGCGCTTCCGCCGACACCATCGTCGCGCGCGCGACCTCGATCAGGTTCGCCAGCTCGAGCGCTTCGACGCGCGCGGTGTTGAACACCTTCGACTTGTCCTTCAGGTGCACGTGCGTGACGCGCTCCTTCAGGCCCGCCATCTGCTGAACGCCCTCTTCCAGCAGCTTCGACGTGCGGAACACGCCCGCATGCTTTTGCATCGTCGCGCGGATGTCGTTCGCGATGTCCTGCGTGTACTCGCCCGACGTCGACTTCTCGAGCTTGTTCAGGCGTTCGAGCGCAAAATCGGCCGCATCGGCCGGCAGCGGCTTGTGGTCGCGCTGGTTCTTCACGTGCTCGACGATGTGGTTGCCGGCCGCGCGGCCGAACACCACCAGATCGAGCAGCGAGTTCGTGCCGAGGCGGTTCGCGCCGTGCACGGACACGCACGAGCATTCGCCCACTGCGTAGAAGCCGTTGATCGGCTCTTCGTGGCCGCGCGGCGTGCCGACGACCTGGCCGTGGATGTTGGTCGGGATGCCGCCCATCTGGTAGTGGATCGTCGGCACGACCGGGATCGGTTCCTTGATGCAATCGACGTTCGCGAACTTCAGCGCGATCTCGCGAATCGACGGCAGACGCTTCATGATCGTCTCGGCGCCGATGTGCGACAGGTCGAGCAGCACGTGGTCCTTGTTCGGGCCGACGCCGCGGCCTTCCTTGATTTCCTGGTCCATCGAGCGCGACACGAAATCGCGCGGCGCCAGATCCTTCAGCGTCGGCGCGTAGCGCTCCATGAAGCGCTCGCCGTTCGAGTTGCGCAGAATGCCGCCCTCGCCGCGCACGCCTTCGGTAATCAGCACGCCCGCGCCCGCGACGCCTGTCGGATGGAACTGCCAGAACTCCATGTCCTGCAGCGCGACGCCCGAGCGGGCCGCCATGCCGAGGCCGTCGCCCGTGTTGATGAACGCGTTCGTCGACGCCGCGAAGATCCGGCCCGCGCCGCCCGTCGCAAACAGCGTGGTCTTGCCTTCGAGGATGTAGACGTCGCCCGTTTCCATTTCGAGGGCCGTCACGCCGAGCACGTCGCCGTCCGCGTCGCGGATCAGGTCGAGCGCCATCCATTCGACGAAGAACTGCGTCTTCGCCGCGACGTTCTGCTGGTACAGCGTGTGCAGCAGCGCGTGACCGGTGCGGTCGGCCGCCGCGCACGCGCGCTGGACCGGCTTCTCGCCGTAGTTCGCGGTGTGGCCGCCGAACGGGCGCTGGTAGATCGTGCCGTCCGCGTTGCGGTCGAACGGCATGCCGAAGTGCTCGAGCTCGTACACGGCGTTCGGCGCTTCACGGCACATGAACTCGATCGCGTCCTGGTCGCCGAGCCAGTCGGAGCCCTTGATCGTGTCGTAGAAGTGATAGTGCCAGTTGTCTTCGCTCATGTTGCCGAGCGACGCGCCGATCCCGCCTTGCGCGGCGACCGTGTGCGAACGGGTCGGGAACACTTTCGACAGCACGCAGACGGAGAGACCCGCACGCGACAGTTGCAGGGACGCGCGCATCCCCGAGCCGCCCGCGCCGACGATCACCACGTCGAACTTGCGACGCGGCAGGGAAGTTTTGATTGCAGCCATTCTTTTAAACTCTCCAGAGAATCTGCGCAGCGTAGCCCGCGCACGCGAGCAGCCAGACGATCGTCAGCGATTGCAGCAGCAGGCGCACACCGACGGGCTTCACGTAGTCCATCCAGATGTCGCGCACGCCGACCCATGCGTGATAGAAGAGCGAAAGCAGCGTGACGAAGGTCGCGAGCTTCATCCATTGCGTCGCGAAGATCGACGCCCAGCCCTCGTACGAGAAATCGCGCGCCGTGAAGAACCAGACGAGCAGGATGACGGTGTAGATCGCCATCACGGTGGCGGTGACGCGCTGCGCGAGCCAGTCGCGCAGACCATAGTGAGCGCCGACGACGAGGCGCTTCGAGCCGATACGGTTATTCGCTGCCATTTTCTTAGAATGCTCCGAACAGTTTGAGCGCGACGGCGATCGTGAGGACGGTCGACACGACGAACACGACGACCGACGTCTTCTGGCCGCGTTCCTTCGACACCGCATCGTGATTCATGTCCATCATCAGATGGCGGACCCCGGCGCAGAAGTGGAACAGGAACGCCCACGACAGCGCGAGGACGATCAGCTTGACGACGATGTTGGAGAGGAATGCCTTGAAGACTTCGAAGCTGAGTTCGGACGTCAGGCTCTGGTCGAAGAGGTATAGCAGGAAAGGAAGGAACAGGAACAGCAGCGCACCGCTCACCCGGTGCAGAATCGAAACCCGAGCCGCGAGCGGCATACGGTATTTGAGCGTGATGTCGCCGAACCCGATGTTCCGGTACTCCGGCCTCGGTTTTCTTACTGTTTCAGTCATGCTAGACCCCTACTATGTTGTCACACTAATCCGTGATTTTAGCGCCTTTTTATTTCGCGCTGCAGCGAAAGCTCTGCTCTGGAGCGTTGCATTCCACGGAATAAACGCGGCGCGAAACGTGCTATGCGCGTGGGGCGCGCAATTACCTGTCGTTTCGCCTTACCTTGATTCAGGCTGCGCCTTACCTTGAATCGGAAATTCAGTTCAAATCGTTCTGATAGTAGTACCCGGTTGTGACATACCATCCGCGCCGCACTTCGACGGGACGATCGCCATACGTGTACGACACGCGCTCGACCGATAGCAGCGGAAAGCCCGACGGCACGCCGAGCAGGTCCGCGACGGAAGGCTCGGCCGCGATCGCGCGAATCTTCTCGCTCGCGCGGATCATCCGCGTGCCGAACTCGCTCTCGAACATCGCGTACAGCGGCCCCTTGTAATCGCTCAGGCGCTCGAACGTGAGCCCGCGGAACATCGCGCCCGGCAGCCAGATCTCGTCGAGCACCGTGACGGCGCTGTCGAACTCGAGCAGGCGCCGCACCTGGACGACGGGATCGGCGGGCTTCAGATCGAGCTGGCGCGCGATCTCGGCGGGCGCGCGCATCCGCCGGCACTCGAGCAGGCGGCTCACGTGCGGATGCTCGACGCCGTCGTCGGCGAGGAGCCGCAGGAAACGGAATTGCGCGCGCTCCTCGCTGTGGGTCGCGACGAACGTGCCCTTGCCCTGGCGGCGCACGAGCAGGTTGTCGGCCGCAAGCTCGTCGATCGCCTTGCGCACCGTGCCTTGGCTCACCTTGTATCGGCCGGCGAGCTCCACTTCGCTCGGGATGATCTCGCCCGGCTTCCAGTCGCCCGCCTCGAGACTCTGCGTGATCAGCGCCTTGATCTGCTGGTAAAGCGGGCTGAAAGTCGGCGAAGGCGAAGGCGCGGCCGCGGCCTCGCCGCCGGGCTGCGTGGAGCCGGCTGCGCCGTTCGGATTGGATGCGCTCGCCTGATTGGAAGTCATGGCGCGCATTTCAACATAAACCCCGCTTTTCCGTCCAGATTTTTCCCTCGAAAACATCTGTCTTATATAAGACATAAGATACTGTTTGACTTTACCCGCCCCGGCTCCTAAACTCCGGGGCGAGCAAGGGTTCGCGGGGTTGCAGCGCGCGTCCCGGGCTACGTGCCTAGCCTATCTTCAGGCGTCGCCGCGCATGCGCCGCGAGTCCTCCGCCCTGCTTTAAAGCAACGCTTCGTGTAACGCGCATAAAATGGCGTTTTCCCTAGCGTCCCACGCTCAATGTCCTGGAGATTTCTCAATGGCTAAGCCCGCAAAGCGCGTTGCCGTCACCGGCGCCGCAGGTCAAATCGCTTACTCGCTGCTGTTCCGCATCGCGAACGGCGACCTGCTCGGCAAGGACCAGCCGGTCATCCTGCAACTGCTCGACCTCCCGCAAGCACAAGCCGCCGTCAAAGGCGTCGTGATGGAACTGGACGACTGCGCGTTCCCGCTGCTCGCAGGCGTCGTGATCGCCGACGACCCGAAGGTCGCGTTCAAGGATGCCGACGTCGCGCTGCTGGTCGGCGCCCGCCCGCGCTCGAAGGGCATGGAGCGCAAGGATCTGCTGTCGGCCAACGCGGAAATCTTCACGGTTCAGGGCGCCGCGCTGAACGAAGTCGCGAGCCGCGACGTGAAGGTGCTGGTCGTCGGCAACCCGGCCAACACGAACGCGTACATCGCGATGAAGTCCGCGCCGGATCTGCCGAAGAAGAACTTCACGGCGATGCTGCGCCTCGACCACAACCGCGCGCTGTCGCAACTCGCGGCCAAATCGGGCAAGCCGGTCGCGTCGATCGAGAAGTTCGCCGTGTGGGGCAACCACTCGCCGACGATGTACCCCGACTTCCGCTTCGCGACTGCCGAAGGCGAATCGCTGCTGAAGCTGATCAACGACGACGTCTGGAACCGCGACACGTTCATCCCGACCGTCGGCAAGCGCGGTGCGGCGATCATCGAAGCACGCGGCCTGTCGTCGGCGGCGTCGGCGGCGAACGCGGCGATCGACCACGTCCGCGACTGGGTGCTCGGCACGAACGGTAAGTGGGTCACGATGGGCATCCCGTCGGACGGCTCGTACGGCATCCCCGAAGACATTATCTACGGCGTGCCGGTGATCTGCGAAAACGGCGAATACAAGCGCGTCGAAGGTCTCGAAATCGACGCGTTCTCGCGCGAAAAGATGGACGGCACGCTGGCCGAGCTGCTCGAAGAGCGCGACGGCGTCGCCCACCTGCTGAAGTAATGCCCTTCGCCCGGTCCGCCGCGCTGCGGCGAACCGGGCGGCCGGCGGGGCCGGGCACGGCGCCCGGCCCCGCCGGCAATCCGATTCGCACGGGCTTTGCGCCCGGCGCCACGCATCGGCGCCGCCCCAGAGCTCGCACGAATCCGATGTTCCACGTTGGCCCAGATCCTGACCTGACGCAGAAGAACAGATGTCCGCGCTCACACCCGCAGAAGTGCTGTACGAAGGCGTTGCGCCGCCCGCGATCCCGCCGTGCTGCGATCATTACGCGGGCAGCGAGAAGCTGATGCTGAAGTCGCTCGCGCTGCAGGCCGAACTCGGTCCCGTCTTCGACATCACGCTCGACTGCGAGGACGGCGCCGCCGTCGGCCGCGAGGCCGAGCACGCGGCGCTCGTCGCGGCGCTCGTCGGCGGCGACGCGAACCGCTTTGGGCGCGTCGGCGCCCGGATCCACGACATTTCCCACCCTCACTGGCGCGACGACGTCCGCATCGTCCTGCGCGCGGCGCGCCCGCCCGCCTATCTGGCGCTGCCGAAGGTCGGCGGCGCGGCCGACGCGGCCGAGATGTGCGCGTTCATCGAGGCATCCCGCCGCGAGTTCGGCATCGCGCAGCCGATCCCCGTCGACGTGCTGATCGAGACGCACGGCGCGCTCGCCGACGCTGCGCAAATCGCCGCGCTGCCGACCGTCGCGACGCTGAGCTTCGGCCTGATGGACTTCGTGTCCGCGCATCACGGCGCGATTCCGGACGGCGCGATGCGCGCGCCCGGCCAGTTCGACCACCCGCTCGTGCGCCGCGCGAAGCTCGAGATCGCCGCCGCGTGCCATGCGCATGGCAAGACCCCATCGCACAACGTGACGACCGAGGTGCGCGACATGCGCGTCGTCGCCGACGACGCGCGCCGCGCCCGCGAGGAATTCGGCTACACGCGGATGTGGAGCATCCATCCGGCGCAGATCCGCGAAATCGTCGCGGCGTTCGCGCCGCGCGCGGGCGAAATCGCGCGCGCGACCGAGATCCTGCTTGCCGCGCAGGCGGCCGACTGGGGCCCGACGCGCCACGACGACGCGCTGCACGACCGGGCGAGCTACCGCTACTACTGGTCGGTGCTGCGCCGCGCGCGGGCGACCGGCCAGCCGCTGCCGGCGGAATCGGCGCCGCTCTTTCGAGGCGCGGACGAACGGGCAGCGGAGAGACGCGAAGCATGAACGGTACACGAGGGCGCAAAAACTGAATTCGACGGGCCAAATAGGTGAAAATAGCGGCCGCTGCGCGCTTCCGGGGCGCGTGCAGTTCAACCCGGTGGACGAGCTGTGCGTCCGCCCTTGTTAACCGATTAAATGTAAGGTTCTGACTCCATGAAGAAACTGCTGATCGCCACCATCATCGGCGCGCTGTCCGCCACGATGCTGGCCGCGGCGCCGAGCGCGTTCGCCCAGGCTTCGTCCACCACCGCGAAGAAAGCCACGCCGAAGCGCCCCGCGCCGAAGCGTCACCTGATCCCGCGCAGCAAGAAGGCGCAGGCGCGCGCGGCCGCGAAAACCGATCCGGTGCCGGAAGGCGCGGTCAAGTGGTCCTGTAAGGACGGCCTGTCGTACGACCTCGCGGGCGACATGAAGCGCGACCAGATCGTCACGGTCCACTGGGCCAACAAGAACTACAAGCTGCCCCGTCAGCAGACGACGACGGGCGCGGACGTGTTCTACGACCCGGCAAGCGGCATGAAGCTCGTCGTGATCCCGACGAAGGCCATGCTCTTCAGCGACAAGGACGACAGCCGCCTCGCCGACGAGTGCCAGACGCCTGAAATGGCGGCCGGCAACGCGGTCGCGCCGACCCAGTCGAACGAGCTGAAGCCGGCGAACTGAGGTCGATCCCGACAGGAGCTTCGATGTCCGCCCCAATCCCGAACGTCCGGCCCGCGCCGGATTCAGTGCTGGTCGATATCGCCGACTACGTGCTGAACCATCGCGTCGACAGTGCGCTCGCGCTCGAAACCGCGCGCCACTGCCTGATCGATACGCTCGGGTGCGGGCTCGAAGCGCTGTCGTATCCCGCCTGCACCAAGCTGCTGGGGCCGATCGTGCCGGGCACGATCGTGCCGCACGGCGCAAAGGTGCCCGGCACGGCATTCCAGCTCGATCCGGTGCAGGCCGCATTCAACATCGGCGCGGCGATCCGCTGGCTCGACTTCAACGACACCTGGCTCGCGGCCGAATGGGGCCATCCGTCCGACAACCTGGGCGGCATCCTCGCGACGGCCGACTGGCTGTCGCGCACCGCGATCGCGGCCGGCAAGCGGCCGCTCGCGATGAAAGACGTGCTCGTCGCGATGATCCATGCGCACGAGATCCAGGGCTGCCTCGCGCTCGAGAATTCGTTCAACCAGGTCGGCCTCGATCACGTGCTGCTCGTGAAGGTCGCGTCGACCGCGGCCGTCGGCCGCCTGCTCGGCCTGTCGCGCGACGAGCTGATCAACGCGCTGTCGCTCGCGTTCGTCGACGGCCAGGCGCTGCGCACCTACCGCCACGCGCCGAACACCGGTTCGCGCAAGTCGTGGGCGGCAGGCGATGCAACATCGCGCGCCGTGCGCCTCGCGCTGATCGCGAAGACGGGCGAGATGGGCTATCCGTCCGCGCTGAGCGCGAAGACCTGGGGCTTCTACGACGTGTCGTTCGGCGGCAAGCCGTTCAGCTTCCAGCGCCCGTACGGCACGTACGTGATGGAAAACGTGCTGTTCAAGATCGCGTATCCAGCCGAATTCCATGCGCAGACGGCCGTCGAGGCCGCGATGACGCTGCACGCGCAGCTCGCGGCCGCCGGCCGCACGGCGGATGAGATCCGCCGCGTCTCGGTGCGCACGCACGCGGCGGCGATCCGCATCATCGACAAACAGGGCCCGCTCGCGAACCCGGCCGACCGCGATCACTGCATCCAGTACATGATCGCCGTGCCGCTGCTGTTCGGCCGCCTGACGGCCGCCGACTACGAGGACGCGATCGCGGCCGACCCGCGGATCGACGCGCTGCGCGCGAAGATCGCGTGCGTCGAAGACCCGCAATTCACGAAGGATTACCACGACCCGGCGAAGCGCTCGATCGCGAATGCGCTCGCGATCGAGTTCAACGACGGATCGACGCTCGCCGAGGTGGCGGTCGAGTATCCGATCGGCCATATGCGGCGGCGCGCCGACGGGATTCCGCTCCTCATCGGCAAGTTCAGGACGAATCTCGCGCGCCGTTTCCCGGCGAAGCAGCAACAAGCGATTCTCGACGTGTCGCTGGATCAGGCAAAGCTCGAAGCGATGCCGGTCGATGAGTACGTCGATCTGTATGTGATATAGCCGTCAGATACAGGACTTCTTCTTTCCTAGCCTCAAACCCAGGAAATCACCATGGCCCACAATCTCCACAAAACACTCAAGGAATTCGACAGCGGTTCCGGCAAAGGCAAGTTCTACTCGCTGCCGAAGCTCGGCAAGGAACTGAAGACGAAGATCGATCGCCTGCCGGTCTCGATCCGGATCGTGCTCGAGTCCGTGCTGCGCAACTACGACGGCAAGAAGATCACCGAAGAGCACATCGAGCAACTGGCCAACTGGAAGCCGAATGCGAAGCGCGTCGATGAAATCCCGTTCGTCGTGTCGCGCGTCGTGCTGCAGGACTTCACGGGCGTGCCGCTCCTCGCCGACATCGCCGCGATGCGCGGCGTCGCGAAGCGCGCGGGCAAGAATCCGAAGAAGATCGAGCCGCTGGTCCCGGTGGATCTCGTCGTCGACCACTCGGTCCAGATCGACTACTTCCGCCAGAAGGACGCGCTCGACCTGAACATGAAGCTGGAATTCCAGCGCAACAACGAGCGCTACCAGTTCATGAAGTGGGGCATGCAGGCATTCGACACGTTCAAGGTCGTGCCGCCGGGCGTCGGCATCGTCCACCAGGTGAACCTCGAGTACCTCGCGCGCGGCGTCCACAAGAAGAAGGACGACGGCGACACCGTCTATTACCCGGACACGCTCGTCGGCACCGACAGCCACACGACGATGATCAATGGCATCGGCGTCGTCGGCTGGGGCGTGGGCGGCATCGAAGCCGAAGCGGGCATGCTCGGCCAGCCGGTGTACTTCCTGACGCCGGACGTCGTCGGCGTCGAGCTGAAGGGCAAGCTGCGCGAAGGCGTGACGGCGACCGACCTGGTCCTCACGATCACCGAAATGCTGCGCAAGGAGAAGGTCGTCGGCAAGTTCGTCGAGTTCTTCGGCGTTGGCACGAAAACGCTCGCGCTGCCGGACCGCGCGACGATCGCGAACATGGCGCCGGAATACGGCGCGACGATGGGCTTCTTCCCGGTCGACGAGAAGACGATCGACTACTTCAAGGGCACGGGCCGCACGAAGGCGGAAATCGCCGCGTTCGAAAACTACTTCAAGGCGCAGAACCTGTTCGGCATTCCGAAGGCGGGCGACATCGACTACACGAAGACGCTGACGCTGGATCTGTCGACGGTCGCGCCGTCGCTGGCAGGCCCGAAGCGCCCGCAGGACCGCATCGAGATCGGCAACGTCAAGTCGACGTTCAGCGATCTGTTCTCGAAGCCCGTCGCGGAAAACGGCTTCGCGAAGAAGGCGGAGGACCTGAACGCCCAGTACAAGACGAGCAACGGCGTCGACGTGAAGAACGGCGACGTGCTGATCGCCGCGATCACGTCGTGCACGAACACGTCGAACCCGAGCGTGCTGCTGGCCGCCGGCCTCGTCGCGAAGAAGGCCGTCGAGGCCGGCCTGACCGTCGCGCCGCACATCAAGACGTCGCTCGCGCCCGGATCGCGGATCGTCACCGAGTACCTGACGAAGACGGGCCTGTTGCCCTACCTCGCGAAGCTCGGCTTCGAAGTCGCCGCGTACGGCTGCACGACCTGTATCGGCAACGCGGGCGACCTCACGCCCGAGCTGAACGAAGCGATCACGAAGAACGACATCGTCGCGGCAGCCGTGCTGTCGGGCAACCGTAACTTCGAAGCGCGCATCCACCCGAACATCCGCGCGAACTTCCTGGCATCGCCGCCGCTCGTCGTCGCGTACGCGATCGCCGGCAACATCACGCGCGACCTGATGACCGAGCCGGTCGGCCAGGGCAAGGGCGGCAAGGACATCTACCTCGGCGATATCTGGCCGACGAGCGAAGAAGTCCAGTCGCTCCTCAAGTTCGCGCTCGATCCGGAGAAATTCGAGAAGAACTACGCGCAGCTCACGAAGAAGGGCGACCTCTGGAGCAAGATCGAAGGCGAAAGCGGCCAGGTGTACGACTGGCCGAAGTCGACGTACATCGCGGAACCGCCGTTCTTCGGCAGCGAATTCTCGATGGAGCCGGCCGATTCGATCGCGACGGTCAAGGGCGCGCGCGCGCTCGGCATCTTCGGCGACTCGGTCACGACCGACCACATCAGCCCGGCAGGCTCGATCAAGGAAGACTCGCCGGCCGGCAAGTGGCTGAAGGAAAACGGCGTGCAGAAGGCCGACTTCAACAGCTACGGCTCGCGTCGCGGCAACCATGACGTGATGATGCGCGGCACGTTCGCGAACGTCCGGATCAAGAACCTGATGATCCCCGCGAAGGCCGACGGCACGCGCGTCGAAGGCGGCCTGACGATCCACCAGCCGAGCGGCGAACAGCTGTCGATCTACGACGCGGCGATGAAGTACATCGACGCCGACACGCCGACCGTCGTGTTCGCGGGCGAGGAGTACGGCACGGGCTCGTCGCGCGACTGGGCGGCCAAGGGCACGCAACTGCTCGGCGTGAAGGCCGTGGTCGCACGCAGCTTCGAGCGGATCCACCGTTCGAACCTGGTCGGCATGGGCGTGCTGCCGCTGCAGTTCAAGGGCTCGGACAGCGTCCAGTCGCTCGGCATCACGGGCGACGAGACGTACGACATCGAAGGTCTCGGCGACGACTTCAAGCCGCAACAGGACGTCGCGCTCGTGATCCATCGCAAGAACGGCGAAACGAAGCGCGTGCCGGTGCTGCTGCGCATCGATACACCGATCGAAGTCGACTACTACAAGCACGGCGGCATCCTGCCGTTCGTGCTGCGCTCGCTGCTCGCAGCGTAAGCGTCCTGTTTTTTTGCAGGGACCGCGCGACGCAGCGATGCGTGCGCGGTCGATTTGAAGCCCGGCCTGGCCGGGCTTTTTTTGGGTTCATCCGGCTGGGGAAATCTCGCGTGCGATCGCGGAGCCTGCTTCGCGCGATCAGCGCCGCTCGCCGCTCGGACGTCCACGGCTACGCCGCCGGCGCACACGCTCATCGTCACCTGCGCCCATCGCGAAAGCTCTGCACAGTTCGATGCCCGTCCGCCCCGATCACGCCGGCGACGTGTCGCCAAGCACCTCGATCCGAACCTGCCACGTAAAGTACGCGAGCGGCGCACATGTGCGGTCCGCGATCATGAAATCCGCCTCGCAGTCGGTCGAACCGACTGCCGCGAGCGGCACCCGCCAAAAGTGCTCGGTCAGATCCTGTGCGCGCGGCTGCATCGGATCGTCCGGATTCGGCACGACCACCGTCGATTCGCGCGTGTGCAGTTCGATCGGGCCGACGATGCCCATGTCCGCGGGCGTCATACGATAGAACAGCACCCGCTTCTCTCCGTACAGCGACAGCGCGCTCTCGTGCAGATGAAGCGCGTCGCCGGGCGACAGAGGCGCGACGATCCGGCTGTCGTTTCGGCCGAGCGCCTGCTCGACGCCGCCGTACATCACGTACAGATATTTTCCGCCGACGGGTGTCGGCGCGTCGGGATCGAGGCTCGCATCCGGATACGCGTCGAGCAGCGTCGCGACGTCGGCGATCACGAGCACGTCGGAGCATCGCGCCGGCTCGTCCGCGGGTTGATTGGGTTCGGCCATGACATCCTCATAGCGGAATCTGCGCGACCACCATGGTTGCTCGCGCGCATGCGAAACCGCGTCGCCGCGCGACGCAGCCCAGGCGGCGACCGGGACCGGATTCCCGCCCTCTCGGACGAGAATCCGCCGACATCAGTATTCGATCGTGATGAACGGGTCCCACTGGCAGCAGCCGCAGATCTGGCATCGGCGGTCGAGGATCACGAACTGGAAGTGGTAAGTGACGCGCCCGCGCTTCAGCACCTCGGACGACCAGAAATAGTTCTGCACCGTCTGGCATTTCGGCTTCGCCGGATCTGACGTGTTCGGCACCGGCAGCGACGTCTCCGCCAGGCGCGGCGTCGTGATCAGCTCGCCGCCCTGGTTCGCGATGAACTTGTAGAAAATCACCTGCTTTTCGAAACCGAGCGAAACGCTCGACTCGCGCCAACGGACAAGATCGCCGGCCTCGGCCTTCAGATTCAGCTCGCCGCCGGCCTGACCACTAATCACGTTGTCCTGATTGGTGATCAGGTCAATATGGTGCCAGTCGATGAGCAGCGGATTGTTCGGATTGCTGGCGTTCGGATACTTCTGCAAAATGGTTTCGGTATCGACTGCGACGAGCACATCGGTCACGCGTGACATAGCGCCTCCTGGTGGTCATGGATAGTCAGTCAACGCGAGCATGCGTGCCGATGATCGAATCGCGTCCTACGCATGACTAAGCATCCGCATGCCGCGAATATCAATATATGAACAGCGGGATATCGCCCCCCAACCACGAAAGCTGGCAGGCCCGTTTTGCCGAAATTCGGCATCGACGTCGCTCGGTCAACGAAGCAGTGCATCGGCCCCGTCGACGATCCGAACCGCGATCGCCGGACGAAGGGGCTTGCAACGACGCGAGTCGATTTTGTCGCCTCCGCAACTATCGGTTCCGGCGAGCGGGAATCCGGCGCCACGTCAGCCACACGATCAGCGTGAACAGCACGTACGCGACCGTGAACACCCACGCCGGCAAGTCGTAGTACAGCAATCTGCCGACCCAGCGCTGCACGAAGCCCTGCGCACTTGGCGAACCGGTGCGCAGACGGTCTTCGAGCACCGTGAGCGGACAATCGATGCCGAGCGCCGCCAACGCGGCGACGATGCCGATCGCGAGCAGATGGACGAGCCTGAACGTCCGGTCGCGCACCCATCGCCAGCCGAGCGCGGCGCCCGTCCAGATCGCGGCGAGTCCGCCGACGATGAAAAGCACGATCAGCGCATGCAAGACGAGTACGGTATCGGCGAGCCAGACCATGATGTCCTTTGAGCGGGCGGCGGAATTGCCGCACGCGCCCGCCGTGCGTCGATGCGGTGCCTGCTTGCTGTGGCCATGCTGTCGACGTCGATGCGTGGCGGACGCGGATGGACACGGGTAGGCGCAGCTACATCGACCGCTCGTGAGACGACGGTCGAGGGACGAACCGGATCCTCCACCGCAAGCGCGCTGCTTCGAACCGTGCGACGACCGTCGCGCTCACGAGCGCCGCAGTCCCGCAAAACGGAGCATACGCCGATGCCGGCGCGCATCGGCATAGCGATCGAAGGCGCTGGCCGACGACTGGTGCGGACTCGCGGCGGCATTGCGCCGTTCGCACTCGAATCGAGCGCCTACCGAGGAAGAGATATTTCCTGGACGGCCGCGCAACGCAGCAACGCGTGCGCGCGGCCGGCGAACGGCCCGGCCACGCCGGGCGCCTCGATCGTCAGGAAGCGGCCGGATCGGCCGTCAGCTCGCCGGCTTGTCGAGCACCGCATACCACGAGCACACGACGCCTGCGGGCGCGACGCCGCCCGCTCCGTTCGAGTGCGGCACGGTGCGCACGATCGACCCGGCGAGCGCGGGCCGCTGCTTGATGCCGTTCGGCCAGGCCGGACTCAGATAGCCGACGTAGTCGTAGATCCACTCCTCGCCGCTCACCTTGCCGCGCCCCTGGAACCTCACGGTATTGGGCGCGCCGTAGTCGACGTAGCCGCTCAGCGTCAGTTCCCATCCATCGCCATAGATGCGGCCCTTGAAGACGCCCATCGGCGCCTTGTCGATCTGGATGTTGGCGCGGCCGAACTCCAGCTTGTCGAAGTCCGTCGACAAGTTAGGATCGTTGATCAAACTGCGGTACGTCCAGATGCCTGCCAGGCTGCCGATTTCCGGGTCGTAGCTCATGTCGGACTCCTTTGTCGCGCCGGATCGGCCTGAGCGCCGAACCGGAGCTGCACACATGGAAAAAGAAACGGACCGTCAGCGAGGACGCACGCGGCGCCCTCGCCGTCCTTCAGTCGGCGACGTCGAACTGCAGCGGCAATCCGGACACCGTCGCGATAGCCGCCTTCGCCGCGCTCGGCACGCCGCCCCCGCGGTGAATGAACTCCACCCGGAATTTCGCTTTCGGCACGTCGTCGGCCGGAATCGCGCTCAACGGGAAATGGGCGACGACGTCCAGATGCGTCAGGCAATTCGCGCAATGCACGACGTTCCAGCGGCTCAGAACCGACTTGTGGCCGAGGTAGTACTCGCGCGTCTTGCCGTTCGGGTCCGTCACGGTCGCGTACGCCTTCATGATGAAGGATCCTTGGAACTGCGCGCGGTCGATGCCCGTCACCGTCAGCTTCTTCGTGCTGTTTCCGCTCGGTACGGCCAGCAACGACGCCTTCCGTTCGGAAGCGACGTCGTCGAGCGAACCCGGCCCGTACGTGAATCCGAGCTGGCGCTCGATGTTGATGCAGTCCTCGGACGTGTAGGGCTCGCCGTTGGACTTCTTGAACGGATTGAGCGACGTCTTGAGACTGAGCGCCTCGCCCGGCGCGAAACCGGGAGTCGGCCCTTGCGAATCGCTCGCGTTCGTGCCCGGATAGTCGCGGATGATGTCGAGATGGTCGGTGTGCTCCGTCTGCTTCTGCCAGATCCAGAACATGCGATCGACGTTGCAGTGATGGAAAAAGAAAATCGGATCCATGCCGGCCGTGTTGTTTTCCCCCATGTCGCCGTTCGCGCCGGCGATCTGTCCGACTTCGTCGCCGGGCCCGTTGCCGAGATCGAAACCGCCGACGGACAGATGGATGTCGTTGTGCGGCGATTCGACGGGTGTCACGTAGCCCGGGTTCGAGCTGTTCCATACCGATGCGGAAGTCGTATTGGAGAACACCGTGTAGTTCGGCGCCGACAGGCAGCGGACGTATTTCGCATAGACGCCGTTGCTGGTCGGATTGGGATCCTCCGGCGTCGGCGAACTGCCGCGCAACCATGCCATCACGTTGCTGTTGAGCAGTTCGGTATTCTTCTGCGGATTCGGGAACTTCGCATTGTGCATAGTCGTCTGCTCGAGCGCCTCCGGCGTGCCGACGAGGCCGGACAACGGGTAACGCTTCGTCACATACCCTTTCGGTTTCTCGTAGATGTTGCCGTCACCCGGCAGGTGATCGGACAGCGCTTCGGGCAGCACGAACGAGCGCAGCGGATTGTCGATTTTCTTGCCGTCCAGCACGAACGTCTCCTGGGTCAGAATCGACGGAATTCCGTGCTTCAGCGTATAGTCGTCCGTCTCGTCCCAGAACGGCATCGACACGCCCGGCACGATGCTCTGGAGCGCCTCTTCCAGCTTGTAGACATACATCCGGTGCCAGGTCGGGAACAGCACGTTGCCGTGATTGCAGTAGCCGCCCCAATACGGATAGATGTCGTCTGGGGGCAAGGCGTCCACCGGCTTGCGATACTGGAACGGTTCGCCGTGATAGCCGCCGAGCGCGAAGAACGATTTCGGATCCGACGGCGGCAACGCCTTGATGCCGGCCCATGCGCGCACGAGATCTTCGAGCGGCTTCTTGTCTTTGTCGTCGTAGCGCCTCTGAAGCTCGTGCACCGACTCGCGCACTCTCGGTTTATTCAAGTTTGACATGTCCACTCCTTTTATCGCGTAGCGTTGCGGTCCCTCGGCATGCCTCGGGATTTACGGATGACGGCGTCGTCTTGCAAGCACGCGCGCGATGGTCTCGGCCATGCCGGGAAACGCGCATGTGCTGCCCTCGCCCGGCTCAAGAACGGGCGGGCGAGCGACCGACGGATCGCCATCGGTAAATGGGGGTGAAGGGTTGTACTGGATGGTGAGCTGAACCTTGCCGGCCACGACGTCGTTGGATAGCAGCGCGACGATCTTCAGCGCCTCGTCGAGCCCGGACGCAATGCCGCCGCCGGTGATGCGCGTGCCGTCGATGACAAAGCGCGGATAGTCCGGCGCCACGTCGATGCGTGGAAACAGCCTGAGACAGGGGAGAAATGCCCAATGCGTCGTCGCTTTGTAACCGTCCAGATAACCGGCCGCCGCGGCAAGCAGCGCCCCTTCGCACACCGAAGCCGCGTAATCGGCAGACGACGCCTGCCGCGACAGAAATTCCATGCGCGCCGAATCGAGCATCAAGCGCTGCAGCGCGGCGGGATCGCCGCCGGGCACCCAGAGCAGATCCACTTGCCCGACATCGCGAAAACTCGGCAAATCGCCACCGAGCGTCAGGTGGTCGCGCGTCGCGACGGAAGGACCGTCGAACGAGATCAGATGCACTTCGCGATGCGGCGCGTCGTGGATCACGTCGGGCTCGACCTGCGCCATCCAGTCGAACAGTTCGCGCGGCACCGCGACGTCGAGCAAATCTACGCCGTCGTACACGACGATGCCGATCCGATAAGCGTCAGTTGATCGCATGGCTCGCCCTCGCCGCCGTTATCGCGTCGTCCATCGCCCGCATTGCGACGTGATGGAGCATCATGCCGACCAGCATCGAGCACACCAGTCCATTCGCGCCCCACGGCCAGTCGACCAGATTCGCCCACGTCGTCAGCAGCATGGCCGACAGGTTCATCGCGAACATCATCGTGCCGAGCGCGACGGCGACATCGACGATCCGCCTGAACGGGCGGACGCCGCGCTTTCGATCGCCGTGCACGCTCAGGATGCTCAAGCCGAGCATCGCCGCGGCGGTGAACGGAAACAGGCGAACGTGCAAGATCCAATCGTCGACGAAGGACGCGCGGCTGCACAGTGCAAGCACTGCCTCCGGATAAGTCGACGCAAAATCCGCAAGCAGCGCGCCGCTCAACACGGCCGCGCCCGCGATCGGCGATACGCCTGCGTGCATGTCGCGACATGCGCGCATCGTCCCGACGACGGCAAGTGCGAGCGCAGGCAGCGCGTTCCATGCCCAGAACGTCGGCGCATGCGATGCGGCGATGGGCAGCACGCACGCGACCCAGCCCGCCAATGCGTGCAGCACGACGCGAGCCGAGCGCGCCCGATCGAAGCCGATGCTGGATGCACGGAACATCTGATAGTCCCCGTCATGTATTTCTTTGTGTTCGTGTGGCGCGGCCGCCTTCGGCGTGGTCTCGATTCCGATCGCCCGATTTCGGTCAGCGGCATCGCGCCTCGTCGACGACGGATACGGCGCACAACCATCGCCGAAGGCAAAGCATTCGCGCCATGTCCTTCCGCTTCGATGCAGTGGAACGCGGTGCGCATGCGACATCGTCTGCGGCGAGCGCCCCTTTTCGGCACGGACGTCGTCAACGCGCGCAGCCCCCTTTTTGCCGGCGCTCCGGGCTTTCGTATTCTCCTTCTGTATCCGGTGCAGTTTCGTCCTGCGAACGATGCCGGGCGCCTCCGCGCGACATGTCACGAGATCGTGAGCGATCTCTCGTCGACGATGCTTCGTTGCCGGCCGTCACGGCCCGCTCCATCAATCGTTCGAATGCCGAAGCATCACTACTCGACGAATCACAGATCAATCTAGGCGGCGGCAGAGCGATTCCCCAACTACCAGAAGTAGTAGGCCCGGTCGGCTTGCGATGCCGACCGGCCGGGCCGCGTCGCGCATCACCTTCTGCGACGCGGACGAGCCGCTTGCCGACGGCACGGAAGCATCGACATGCTGTTGGGCGCGCACTGCTCCGAAAAGCCTTCGTAACGATGTGCTCCGTTAAAAGCGCTTGCGATGAACGGATTTGTCGCTGTCGGTTCGTGCTGTCCCGCACTGTCTTTCGCTTCGCCTGCCGCGCATGCGCCGCCGATCGAACACCGTTCTTTGTCGAGACGATTACGCGCGCCGCCATCGCGCGGATTGTGCGTGTCGATTGTTCCCACGCGATTCCAGTGACACAGATCGAAATCTGACGAGGAGGAAACCATGCGCGATGATGTTCATCACGCCTCCTACCAACGGTGACCTGCGCATCCCGCTGGCTCACGCCATCGATCCAGAAGCCCCCGAGAGCGTTCAGAGCAATGCGGGCTCAGTGCGTCGACGCCATCACGCACGCGATCCAATCTCGCGGCTGCGTCATTGCGTCAGGCATCGAACCAAGGGGAAACCCTATAATGTCGACTTCTTTGGCGCGCGTCGCATCCGGTCGTCCGCGCCCACATACGGAGCCACGCGCGGAGGCGAATCCGCGCCATATTTCGACGCGGCCGTCGCCGCGAATCCATCATGAAGCGAATCGGAGCGTTTTTCATCGCAACCTGGTCGGCCGCCGCACTGCTCTATCTGGGACGGCACTCGGTGCCGATGATCGCGATGAGCGGCGTCGTCGCGCTTGCGAGTTTCGATCTGTTCCGTCCGTAAATCGGCTGTGGCGCGCAGGCTCGCGGCCGCCTCCACATCGGTTGCCACCGAGCGAAATCGCTGCCTGATCGACCGCCAATCGCATCGGCTCACGGCAAAAACAGCATTCGTCGACGCCTCACCGGTCTCGACCTCGCACCTCGACGCAGTCTCTAGAATGACCCGTCAAAAAAGAAAGATGTCGCGCGCATGCGTCACATTCTTTCATTCAGCATCCTAAGCAATTTCATCCCAATCCATTTCCCCTTTCATTCATCGTTCACCACTCAGATAGTGGGTTGGTGTGTCACTTTTTCTCTGTCAACAGTAACAGCTAACCAAACTGGCAGTTACCGAAAAGAGAAGTGCTCGCATACGCTTAGCGCGCTCTCGTCCCCACAAGGGTCAGCGCTTGTCAACGTCGCACTCTCTCAAAAGGACACACTCGATGAACAAGACCGACGAATTTGCACTCTCCCTCTCCCCGCTGTGCAGGCGACTTGCCTGCGTGTGGCCGTTCGCGCTCGCCGCCGGCGTCGCACACGGCGCGACGGACTGGGTCGATACGCATACCAAAGCTTTCTTGAATCATGCGCAGATCGAGACGCTCGCCCGCAGCGCGAACACCGCATCGCTCGAGGTCGCGTCCGGCGAAGCCACGCACGTCGTGGTCAGCCTGAAGCTGCGCAATGCCGAACAGCTGAAAGCCATCGCGCACAACGTCAACGATCCGCGTAGTTCGCAGTACCGGCAATTCATCACGAGCGCGCAATTCCTGTCGAACTACGCGCCGACCGAAGCGCAGGCGAAGCAAGTCGTCGACTATCTGCGCAAGAACGGCTTCGTCGACATCCGCGTCGCGCCGAACCGCATGCTCGTTTCCGCGCGCGGCACCGCAGGCACGGTCAAGCAGGCGTTCAACACGTCGCTCGTCCACTTCGGATACGCGGGCCGCTCGGGCTTTGCGAACGCGTCCACCGCGCAGGTGCCGAGCGCGCTCGGCGACGTCGTCGGCTCCGTGCTCGGCCTGCAGAACGTCGCGCGCGCACGGCCGCTTTCGAAGATCGGCGCCGTCGCGAAACCGCAGGCGCTCGCGTCAGGCACGGCGACGGGCCACTACCCGTCGGAATTTCCGGGGCTCTACAACGCGACCGGCGTGCCGACCGCGGCGAACGCAACGGTCGGCATCATGACGATCGGCGGCGTGTCGCAAGCGTTGTCGGATCTGCAGCAGTTCACGAGCGCGAACGGGTATTCGAGCGTGTCGACACAGACCGTGCAGACCAACGGCTCGGGCGGCAACTACAGCGACGATCAGGAAGGCCAGGGCGAATGGGATCTCGACAGCCAGTCGATCGTCGGCTCCGCGGGCGGTCAGGTCGGCCAACTGATCTTCTACATGGCCGATCTCAACGCATCGGGAAACACCGGCCTCACGCAAGCGTTCAACCAAGCCGTATCGGACAACACGGCGAAAGTGATCAACGTGTCGCTCGGCTGGTGCGAAACCGATGCGAACGCGGACGGCACGCTCGCCGCCGAAGAGCAGATCTTCACGCAAGCGGTCGCGCAGGGTCAGACGTTCGCCGTGTCGTCGGGCGACGAAGGCGTCTACGAATGCAACAACCGCGGCTATCCGGACGGTTCGAACTACTCGGTATCGTGGCCGGCGTCGTCGCCGCACGTGCTCGCGATCGGCGGCACGACGCTCCACACGTCGTCGTCAGGCGCGTTCTCGAACGAGACCGTGTGGAACGAAGGGCTGGACGGCAACGGCAAGCTGTGGGCGACGGGCGGCGGCGTCAGCACGATCCTGCCGAATCCGTCGTGGCAGTCGGGCAGCAACCGCAAGCTGCCGGACGTGTCGTTCGACGCTGCGCAAAGCACGGGCGCGTACATCTACAACTACGGCCAGTTGCAGCAGATCGGCGGCACGAGCCTGTCCGCGCCGATCTTCAGCGGCTTCTGGGCACGGATCCTATCGGCGAACGGTGCGAACCTCGGCTTCCCGGCCGCGCGCTTCTATCACTCGATCCCGACGCATTCGTCGCTCGTGCGCTACGACGTCACGTCCGGCAACAACGGCTATCAGGGATACGGCTACAACGCGTCGACGGGCTGGGACTACCCGACCGGCTGGGGCAGCATCAACATCTCGAACCTGAACCAGCTTATCCATTCGGGCGGCTTCAACTAAGCCGGCGGCCGCTGGCGTGAGCAGCAGATGCCAGGCCGCAATCGGCCTGCAACGAACGACAAGCACGCCGCGACCGGAGGGCGCGCCGCGCTTGTCTGCATACCGAAGTTTCAGCTCACCGCACGGCTTTGTCACATTGACAAGGGTGTCGGCGAAGGTGGCATGATGAGAAAGTCGAAATCGCTTTACCACGGCCACCGGTTTCCGGCGTCGATCGTCAGCCACGCGGTGCGTTGGTATTTTCGCTTCCAGCTCAGCCTTCGCGACATCGAGGAGTTGCTGTTCGAGCGTGGCATGACTGTCGGCCATGAAACGATTCGCCGCTGGTGCGACAAATGCGGCGCTGGCTTCGCGCATCGGATTAAGGCCGCCTGTCGCCAGCCCGGCTCGACATGGCACCTTGACGAGATGTTCGTGACGCTGCGCGGCGAACCTTGGCTGTTGTGACACGCGGTCGATGAGCACGGCATCGAACTCGACATTCTGTTACCGACGCGCCGCGACAAGGCCGCCGCGAAACGCTGCTTTAAACGCGTTCTGACCGGCTGCTCCGGGGGCACCGAAGAGGATCGTCACCGACCAGTCGCGCAGCTACCCGGCCGCAAAAGCAGAAATCCCGGAACTGGCAAAGGTGAAGCACGTGTTCGTCAACGCCAGCACCCACGTGAACAGCCGCGCCCAAAATAGCCACCAGCCGACGCGCGAACGTGAGCGGCGGATGCGCGGTTTGCGTTGCCCCGAACGCGCCCAGAAATTTCCATCTTGCTTCGGGCCGATCGGCAACACTTCGCGCTCAAGCGCCATCTGCCGCGCGCTTCGCTCTATCGCAAGCTGCTCACCGTACGATTTGCAGCATGGCGTCTTTTCACCGGCATCGCACAAATTCCGTCCACAAGCGCTGAACCACGACTTCCTTAGCGATTTCTCGTCATGTGGTCGGCAACGTGACAACGTCATGGGTGACGAAACGGGGCTGCATCTCGTGATCGGACTGCCGAAGGACTGCGACGCAGACCTCATTCGAGGGGCTGCTGATCGGCTATGCATGCCGAACGGGCGCATCGCGCCCGCGTTCGACGCGCTCGCGCAAACGATCGAAGTGGATCTGAACACGCACATGCACGAGCACGCACCGCATGCGCTCGTGCACGATGCGCTACTGCATCTGCATCGCCGCGCCGCCGCGATCGAGCGACGCCGCGCGCAACGCCTCGCCCGGCTCCGTGAAATAGCGCTGCCGCAGTTGCGCGACCTGCGCGTCGCGATCCTGCGGCGACAGGTTCTGCGCATCGAGCTGCGCGCGCTGCGCCGCGTACTCGTCGTACTTCGCGCGCCACGCATCGTTCGCCTGCTGCAGCTTCGCGACGCGATCCGCGGCTTGCGGCCCGAGCGATTGCGCGAGCTGCGCACGCATCTCGTCGGGCGACGCCCCCGACTTCTGCAATTGCGCGATCCGCGCGACCGCATCGTTCTGCTGCTTCTCGCGCGCCTGCTCTGCACGCTGATCGAGCGGCAGTTGCTGCTCGAGCGCGGCAAGACGCGCGGCCTTCTGCGCATCCGTCAGCGAAGCATCCCGCATGATCTTGAGCCGCGCGAGATCGTAACGCTGCCGCTGCTGCTCGGCGCCGAAGAACGGCGTGCTCCAATCGCCGAGCGTGCGGCTCGCGATCGACTCGCGCTGATCGAGCGCGAGTTGCAACGTCGTGATATCGAACTTGTTGCCAGGCGCGCCGCCGTCCGGCAGCTTCGCCAACTGGTCGAGATACGCGCGGTAGCGTTTCCAGACATCGAGCGCCTCGCCCTGCGCAACCGTGCCGTCGAGCTGCGCGGCGATCTCGCGCGAAACGAGCGCATCGAGCGCCGCGGCGCTCAGCTCGTTCTGCGCGCTCAGGCAATAGTCGAAGAAATCACGCACCGCGCGCGCCTTCGCGAGGTGGCCGTGCGCGTCGAGCGGCAGGCGCGGCGCCGACGAGCCCGCGAGCGACGCAGGCAGCGCGCTCGCGCCGGAACCGGCATCAGCACCCGCCGCCGCGACGGCGGGCGCCGACGACGCGACGACAGGCGCGACGCCGGACGCGCCGGCATCGTGCTTCGCCGGCGCGCCGACGACATACCAGACCGCACCGGCCGCGACGACGCCGGCCACCCTATAAAGCGCGACGCGTCGCGCGATGCCGCCTTCGCCCGTCATCGATCACACACCCTGCGTCTTCAGCCGGTTCGCATGCGTGCGGATCACGGCGACCGGGTCCTCCGCATACGCGCCGCGCACGCCGAGCAACTGGTTGATCTCGTCGAGGTGATTCCACTTGTAGCTCGTGCCGAGCACCTGGCCGTACAGCGAGCTGCAGCGCGAAACCAGCCCGTCGTTCGCGCCGGAGCCGCGGTTGATCATCACCGTGCCGGTGCCGACGAACGCGAGCGTCGACGGATCGAGCGCGTTCGCCGGATCGACGACCGGGATCGTGCTCGTATCGGTTACGCCCGTCACGCCGAGAACCGACAGCGTCGGCTGGATCGCCGTGCCGCCCCACGAATACAGCAGATGCGTGCTGCCGCCGACCGTCTCGGTCGGCGCCCCCGTCTGGCACGAGCCCGGTGCGCCGAGCCCGGCGCTCGGATAGTTCTGGTTGTAGGTCGCGGTCTGCGACGTCGTGAGCGTCTTCAGCGCGGCGAGCGCGTCCTGGTTCGTGTTGTTGTTGCTGCTCGTCAGGATGCCGAACACATTGACGAACGCGGCGATCACCGTCGACGACAGGCCGGTCGGATCGTACGCCAGCACGGTCTGCACGAAGTCCGCGAACTCCGAGCCGCGATGCGGCGTGCCGATCGTCGTCACCGACGCGACGAGCTGCGGCGCGACGGCCGCGACGTAGCGCGACGTGAGCCCGCCCTGGCTGTGGCCGATCAGGTTCACCTTCGACGCACCCGTTGCGGCGAGCACCTGCTGCACGTACGCGAGCAGCTGCTCGCCGCGGCCGTTCGGCCCGTCGTCGCTCTGGAAGCCGGACAGGTTCGCGACGTAGACCGTTGCGCCGTGCGCCTGCAGATCCTCGGTGATGCCGTACCAGTACTCGAGGACGTTCGCGTATTTGTCGGTGCCGGTCAGGCCGTGCACGAGGATGATCGGATACTTGGTCGCCGCGTAGTTGTCGACGGCAGTCGTCGCCGCGACGGCGGATTGCGCACCTGCAAGCGAGAGGAACGTCCCGATGCTCGCGGCGGGCGCCGCGCTCATCGCGAACGCGACCGCAGCCGCCATTGCTTTGGATCGCATCGATCTGGCCATGTACGTCTCCTTTTGTTTGAATCGTATCGGATGGGGGGTATAGCTTCTGTTGGCATGACTACGTTTCGCGCCGCCCGGATACGCAGCCTGCACGCCGACACAGTTGCATGGCCCAACGGCGCTGCATAGGGTGCGATGACGATCTTTGACGATTTAAACGAAGCCCCTGCATCGGCAAACGGAGTGAAGCATGCCTAACGAAAATTTGCCGGCGGTTAGACACGGCTCTCTAATCGATTGACGAAGACGACGCGGATAAGCGGGTGCGCCGCCTGCATCGCGAATGCTGCATTGCGATGCAGGCGGAAAGGAGGGATCAGCGGGGGGTCAGAGTTTGGTGCTCAAGCGGATCCAGGCGGTGCGGCCGGGCTCCGTGACGGGCATGTTCGCCGGGTAGCCGAAACCGGCGTTGCCCGCGAGGTTCAGGTGCTCCGCATAAGCCTTGTCGAGCACGTTGTCGATGCCGACCGAGATCTGCACCGCCTTGCTCACGTTGTACTGCGCATGCAGCGACAGCACGCCGAAACCGGCGCTCGAACCGAAGTCCTTGCCGACCACGTTGCCCTCGTTCAATGCATAGCGATGCTGCGGCGCAACGACGCGCCACAGGCCGCCTGCCGACCACGGCCCGCGCGCGTATTCGACGCCGAAGCGCGCTTCGAGCGGCGGCATTTGCGGCAGCGGCGCGCCGCTTTGCACGTTGCGTCCCCATGCATACGCGAGCGACGCGTCGAAGCGCCATGGCGCGAGCGAACGCCACGACGTGCCGAGTTCGCCGCCCATGATCTGCGCGTTGACGTTCGTCGCCTGCGTCGTCTGCCCCATTGGGCCCGTCGCGTAGTCGAACAGGATGAAGTCCTGCACATAGCCCGCATAGGCGGATATCCACGCATCGAGCTTGTCGCTCTTGTACTGCGCGCCGATGTCGAGCTGCGTCGTCTTCTCCGGCTTGACCGCCGAGAACGCGTTCACCGAGCCGGCCGGGCCGCGCTTCGCCGAAAACAGTTCCCAATAATCGGGAAAGCGCTCCGCGTGCCCGATGCCCGCATACCAGGTGACGGGCAGCGACGCGAGATCGCGCTCGTAGCGGACGAAGCCGCTCGGCAGCACGCGCGAGCGAAGATCGTCGAAGGTCGGGTTGCGCATGCTCGTCATCATGCCGCCCGCCGTCGCGCGCTTGTCGCGCGCAGCCGCATAATCGATCCGCGCGCCGCCGATCACGCGCGACACGTCGCTCGCATACCAGGTCAGCTCGCCGAACGCGCCCGCGTTCCACATGTTCGCCTGCGGATTCCACGGCTTGTCGCCATAGTTTTGCATCCCCATCGCCGAGCGCGAATCGAGACGGTTCGACTGCGCGTCGACGCCCGTCACGAGCTTGAACGCATCGGTGAAGCGCAGCGTCGCCGCGACGCGCGCGCCGAGCGTGCGGCGCCGCACTTCGGACGCCATCCGCATCGGCATGCTGCTCGTCGGATCGGGCATCCGCAGCGTGTAGTTGTCCATCACGTGATCGGCTTCGTTGTAGAAGACCTGTGCCTCGATCCGGTCGAGCACGTCGCCGATGTGCTTCTTGTCGAACTTCAGGCCGAACGTCTCGCGCCGGAAATGCGCGCCGTCCATCCCGCGGCCCGCGTAGCGCGCGTAGCCGTCGCCCGTGCCCGCCGTCAGCTCGAGCCGCGTGTTGTCGTCGGGCGTCCAGCCGAGCGCCGCGTCCGCATTCCACTTGTCCCACTTCGACGGCACCGTGCGGCCGTTGCCGTCCTCGTAATCCTGCGAATGCGCATGGTTCGCGGTCACGCGGCCGTAGAAGTCCGGCGTGCCGGCGGTCACGTCGACGTTCTGATCGTTGCGGCCGAACGAACCGCCGACGACGCTGCCGTCGAAACGCATGCCCGGCGTCTTGAAGCGCGGCGTCACGCGCTCGAACAGCACCGTGCCCGCCGACGCACCCGGTCCGTACAGCACCGTCTGCGGTCCCTTGACGACCGTCACCTTGTCGTAGCTCTCGGGCGCGATGTACGACGTCGGCGCGTCCATCCGGCCGGGGCACGCGCCGAGCGTCGGCATGCCGTTCGCGACGATGTTCAGGCGCGAGCCGAACATCCCGCGCAGCACCAGGTCGCCGTTCGTGCCGCCGCTGCGGATCGACGCGAAGCCGGGAATCGTCTTCAGGTAATCGGCGCCGTCGCTCGCGGGCAGCGGCTGGCGCGGCGCTTTCGGATCGGTGACGACGACGAGCGGCGTCGATTCGGGCGCCGCGACGATTTCGATCGTCGGCAGCACGGGCGCGTCCACCGTCGTGCCGGTTGCCGTATCGGCCGTCATGCCGGCGGCGTCGTGACGACGCGCGACGTCGGTCGTCTGCGCGAAGGCCGGCGCGGGATTGAAGGTGAAGGCGCCCGCCGCGAGCGCGGGGACGGTCAGGCTGATCGCGCGACGGCGACGGCGCGCGCCGTCCGCACGCGCGGCATGCGCGTGACGCAAGTACTTGGATGTCATGAATCGAAACTCGAAAGACGCCCCTCCGCGCGATCGGCAGATCGAACGGATGCGGGGACTACGTGAACGGGAATGAAGTCAGGCGTTCAGGCGTCTTTCGGCGGGGCGCGCGGATAGGCGCGGTTGTAGCGTGCGAGCGAAGGCGCGGCGGCGCGAGGCGCGACGGACGGCGCAACGGCCGCCGCGTGCACGGCGAAGGCGGCCGGCGCGGCCATGCCGATCGCCGGGCTGTGCGCGAAGAACGCACAGTAGCCGCAGGCGTCGAGATGCAGTGCGTGGTGCGCGCCGCCGTGTGCGGGACCGCCGTGCGCGGCGCCGGCTTCGGCCGGCTGAGCGGGGTGCTCGTCGCCGCAGATCACCGCGTCGGACGGCGCGGCGGGCCGCGCGTTCGCCTGCGAGACGAGCGGCGCGACGATCGCCAACCAGATCGCAAGCATGCCCAGCCAGGCAGTCAGTTTGCGGAATCGGTTGGGCATGGCGCGGGATGGCGTAAAGGGAATGTAATGCCGCCCGAATGTTACAGAATGTTGACTGGCTTGAATAGCGTGAAACGGTCGCGCCCGCGCCGCCCTCGCATGCATCGTTGCGTGCGCAACGATGCGCGGCGCGGCGCGGCGTCGCGACGCGTCGTCAGAACGTCATCCGGCGCAGCGTCGCGTCGCGCTTCACGAAGTGATGCCAGAGCGCGGCGAGCGCATGCAGGCCGATCACGTAATAGAACACGTTGCCGATCACCTCGTGCGCGTCCTTGATCCACGAGCGCAGGCCCGGATTCGGGCCGAACAGCGTGAACGACCAGTCGATCCAGGCGAGCGTCACGGGCTTGCCGGCGAAGTTCAGCGTCATGATGCCGAGGAGCGGCTGCGCGACGATGAACACGTACAGTGCGAGGTGCGCGAGCTCCGACAGCAGCGAGAGCAACGCCGGCTGCGGCAGCGCGCCCGGCGCGCGGCTCGCGAACCGCCAGACGATTCGCAGCACCGCGAACGTCAGCACGAGCGTGCCGGAGAGGTAGTGGACGTTCGACCAGAACACCCGACTATCGGTACCCTTCGGCCCGCGGACTTCGATCGAGAGATACGCGAACGCGACGAGCAGGAAGATCGCCCAATGGAAGAACACCGCGGGACGGTTGTAGCGCTCCTGGCCGGCGAGGATACGGTTCATGATCAGTCTCGATCGTATTGAAGGGAACCACGGTATCGCGTACGGCACCGCCCGCGACGTTATCGAATTGTAATGACGCGCGACGCGCCGTCCATGCAGTTCGATCAAGTTTCGGCGCGATTGCGCATCGGGCGGGCTCGGGTAGGGCCGCATGTCGGCGAAGCGGCGCGTGAACTATGCTCGATTCTAGATTCTAGAAACAAACAGTCGCGCACGATCGTGCCACGACGCCCGCATCACCGCTACACGCAAGGCCCCACCATGCAGAAAGCCGTTTTCGTCGCAGCCTACAGGCTCCTGTGCTGCGCGCTGATCCTTTCGGCGACGAGCTACAGCATCGCGCTCAGATGGCACGCGCCGACTTTCCGGCTCAGCAATTTCTTCAGCTACTTCACGCAACTGAGCAGCCTGTACGCGGCTGCCGTGCTGGCCGCCGGCTTGTGGCTCGCTACGCGCCCGCCGTCGCGACGCTATGAATCGGCGCGCGGCGCCGTCGTGCTCTACATGGCGATCGCGGGCATCGTCTATGCGCTGCTGCTCGCGGATGTGGATGCGCTGCATCATGCGACGCCGCATTATACGAACTGGGTATTGCATCGGATCATGCCGATCGCCGTGTTTCTCGATTGGCTGTTTGTCGCGCCGCGCGTGCGGATCGACTGGTCGCATCTCGCGCTCTGGCTCGCGTTTCCGCTCGCCTATCTCGGCTATACGCTCGTACGCGGCGCGCTCGTCGATTGGTATCCGTATCCGTTCGTCGATCCGCGCGCGCACGGCTATCTGATCGTCGCCGCGTACAGCGGCGCGATCGCGGCAGGCAGTATCGGATTCGCCGCGTTGATCATGCTGCTCGGCAACAGGGCCGGCGCGCCGGCGCCGCAGACGGAGCGCGCCTGACGCCGCCGCCGTGCGCCCGAGTGCGCCCCGGCGAGCCGGCGGAAGCGCCGCGCGGCGGAAGCGTACGGCGCGGCGGGCGGCGCGAAGAGATGTCAGTAGCCGTTGCGCGGCAGCAGACCCAGCGGATCGACGGCCTTGCCGTTGCGCCGCACTTCGAACTCGAACGTCGAACGGCCGCTCGCGTCAGTCGCCATCTCCGCGACCGGCTGGCCCGCGCTCACCGCATCGCCTTCGTTGACGAGCAGCTTATCGTTGTGACCGTACGCAGTGATGAGGCCGTTCTCGTGTTTCAGGATCACGAGCGGGCCGTATGCGGCAACGCCCGCGCCCGCGTAGACCACGCGGCCGGGCGCGGCCGCGCGCACCGTGCGATCGCCGCCCGTCGCGGTGATCACGATCCCGTGATTCTTGCCGGCGCCGAACGGCGTCGTGACGGTACCGCGCGCGGGCCACGCGAGCGTCTGCGCGGCCGCTTCCGGCGGCGCGGCGGAAGGCGGCGGCGCGAGCGTCGTCATGCTCGGCGGCGGCGCGACGCGCAGCACCTGGCCGGGCGTCACCATATCGGTCGGCGCCATGTGATTCCAGTTCGCGACGTCCAGCGTGCGCTGCCCGAACGCGGACGCGATGCTCGCGAGCGTATCGCCCGGATTCGCCCGGTAATAGCCGGCAAGCACGCCGGACGATGCACGCGGCGCCGGCTGCTGCGGCACGTGCGTCGGCTGCCACGAGTCGGTCCACGGCGTCAGCGTGCAACCGCCGACGAGCGCGGCACCCGCCGCGACGAGCGTCGCGCGCACCGTCCAGCCCATGCCGAGCCGTTCCACGAACAGAATGCTTCTCAAGCGTACCTCCATCATTTCACTTCACTGCGGCGGCGGCGCGCGCCGCCTTTGCTTGCGCGTCCGATCGGCCGGGCCAAGCCAAGCCGCATCTGGGCGGCCTCGCCCAGCCACACCACATCTTTTCGGGCCAACGCCGCACGAGCCTCGGCCGGACCGTTCCTATCGGACCTCAAACGCTGCCTTCGGTTTCGACGAGAAGAATCCGAGCCTCGCCGAGCGGACACGCGACATGTTCCGTCCCCGCCGACGCGAAGAAGATGTCGCCCGCCTCGAGAACGGTCGCATGCTCGCCGCCGGCATCGCGATAGCGCATCTCGACCCGGCCGTCGAGGACGACAAACACTTCCTCGCCGTCGTTCACGTGCCACTTGTACGGCTGATCCGTCCAATGCAGGCGGGTCGTGATGCCGCGCATGTTGGCGATGTCGATGGCGCCCCACGCGCGCGATGCGGTGAAGCGCCTGCTGCGGACGATCTTCATGGGCATTCCCGTGGCGTTGCGGCGGCCGGCGCGGCGATCGCGCGGCCCCATGCCGGACGGATAGTAACTCGCCCGACATGGCCGATGTAAATTGCCCGGGACTCGGCCGGCTGGCCAAACCTGCTCGACATGCGCCCTCGCCCGCTTCCGGCGGGCAGCGCAGCGGCGAAATGCGACCATTCGACGGGCATTGCGGATTCGCCGTGCGCCGGGCGACGGCTACGGTCAGCCCGCGAGCCGCCGCGCTTTTCGGCGCCCCAAAAGACTCAGCCCGCGCGCTCCATCGAATGGAACGCGCGGGCTGAGTGGACTGCTGCTACGCGCCGGCCTGGATTCGCCGCGCCCGCGTTCGAATGCGGCGCGCGACGGAAGGCCGTGCCGCTCAACGACCCTTGTAGACCGGTGCGCCGTCGGCGATGCGCTTGAACTTGTTCGGCGTGCCGGATTCGGCGGCGGCCGCCGGTTGCGCACCGTAGCCGCTCGTGTCGGCCTGTGCGGCGACGTTCTGCTGGCCGTGAATCCGGGCTTCGGCCGCCTGGATTTCCTCGGGGTAGTTCACGCGGTCGGCGGCGGGGTTATAGCCCGCTTGCTCCAGTTGGATGAGCTCGGCCTTGACCTGCGCACGGGTCACCGGGCCATTCGATTGTTGAGCGAACGAAACGGCCGGGACGGCGAGAGCGGCGGCGACTGCGACAGTAGCGATAAGCGATTTCATGATCCAACCTCCGTGACTTTTTTTGCTTCGCCGCAAGCACCATGCGAGCAGCGATTGATCACAGTCTAGTCACCAAGGCACTTAGGGAAAACCATGGATCAACGAAAACACTGTTTCGCGACCGATAACAATCACCATTCCCATCTAGAAAAACCCTACTAATAGCATAGATGATTGCAACAATTACCGATCACGCGTGTCACTCGGCCCAGTTCGCGTGGAAGCTGCCCGGCTTGTCCGTACGTTCGAACGTGTGCGCGCCGAAAAAGTCGCGTTGCGCCTGCACAAGGTTCGCCGGCACGCGCGCCGCCCGGTAGCTGTCGAAGTACGCAACCGCCGACGCGAACGCCGGCACCGGCACGCCCGCCCTCACCGCGGCGACCACGACGTCGCGCAGCGCGGACTGATAGTTCGCGGCGATGCCCTGAAAGTACGGATCGAGCAGCAGATTCGCGAGCGCCGCATTTTTCGCGTACGCATCGGTGATCTTCTGCAGGAAGCGCGCGCGAATGATGCAACCCGCACGGAAAATCTTCGCGATCGTGCCGAGATCGAGGTGCCAGCCGTATTCCTTCGATGCCGTGTCGAGCTGCGCGAAGCCCTGCGCGTACGAGATTACCTTCGACAGGTACAGCGCGCGGCGCACCGACTCGACGAACGCGGCGCGATCGCCTTCGAGCGGCGCGGGCGTCGGCCCGGTCAGCACCTTGCTCGCCGCGACGCGCTGATCCTTCAGCGACGACAGCACGCGCGCGAACACCGATTCGGTGATGAGCGGCAGCGGCACCCCGAGATCGAGCGCGTTCTGGCTCGTCCACTTGCCCGTGCCTTTCTGCGCGGCGCGGTCGAGAATCACGTCGACGAGGTGCTTGCCGGTTTCGTCGTCCTTCTTGCCGAAGATCTTCGCGGTGATCTCGATCAGGTAGCTGTCGAGCTCGCCCTGGTTCCATTCGGCGTAGACCGCGCCGAGCTCGTCGTTCGTCAGGCCCGCGACCTGCTTCAGCACCGCGTAGCTCTCGGCGATCAACTGCATGTCGCCATACTCGATTCCGTTGTGGACCATCTTCACGTAATGGCCCGCGCCGTCCGGCCCCATGTAGGCGACGCACGGCTCGCCGTCGGCGGGCGCCTTCGCGGCGATCTGCTTGAGGATCGGCTCGACGAGATCGTACGCGTCGCGTTGGCCGCCCGGCATGATCGACGGGCCGCGCAGCGCGCCCTCCTCGCCGCCCGACACGCCCGTGCCGATGAAGTGCAGCCCCGCCTGCGCGAGCTCCTGGTTGCGGCGGATCGTATCGGTGAAGTGCGTGTTGCCGCCGTCGATCAGCACATCGCCCTTGTCGAGCAGCGGCTTGAGCGCCGCGATCGTCGCATCGGTCGCTTCGCCCGCCTTCACCATCAGGAGGATGCGGCGCGGCGTCTCGAGCGACGCGACGAACGCCTCGAGCGTATGAGTCGGCACGAGCTTGCGATCGGGAAATTCGGCGATCAGTTCGTCGGTCTTCTCGCGGCTGCGGTTGTAGACCGACACCGCGTAGCCACGGCTTTCGATATTCAAGGCCAGATTGCGCCCCATCACCGCGAGACCGACCACACCGATTGCTTGTTTGCCCATTGTTCAATTCTCCGGAAAAAACAGGTCGCGACCCACCGGGGTCGCGCGCATAGGCGCAAGGATAAGGGAAACCGCGTGAGTGCGCCGCGAATGGGGGACGTCCGGGGGATGTCTGGCGGCGGTTCCGGGTGGCGCGGCGGCGGTTCAAAACCGCTTCAACGCCACGCTTCGGCGGCGATTCGGCATTGGTTCGGCATTGGTTCGACGTACTTTCACGTGCGCACGCAAGCTCGGCCGGCTTGCATTGCGCGCGCGACGGTGGAGGCGCCATGGCGCTCGCTCCGCGATCACGCGATCAGTCCGCACGCGAGCGCCCTCGCACACGCTCACGCGCGCTTCCGAAACACGACGCTCAGATTGTTCGCCGGCATCTCGGCGATCTCGTCGAGCGTGAGGCCCGCCGCGCGCCCGAGCTCGGCCACCGCCTCCAGATCCCGCACGCCCCACGCCGGATCGCGGCTGCGCAGCTGCGCGTCGAACTGCGCGTTCGACTCGGCCGTGTGCGCGCCGCCGCGGCGATACGGTCCGTACAGATACAACACGCCGCCGTCGGGCAGCACACGCGCCGCGCCGTCGAAGAGCGCGCACGCGGCGGCCCACGGCGCGATGTGGATCATGTTGATGCAGACGATCGCATCGGCGGCGGCAAGCGGCCACGGCTCGACGCAGACATCCAGTGCGAGCGGCGCGCGCAGGTTCGGCAGCGCGGCATCGGCTGCCCACGCGGCGATCGACGCGCGCGCCGCCGCTTCCGTATCGGTCGGCTGCCAGACGAGATCGGGCAGCGCAGCCGCGAAGCGAACCGCATGCTGGCCGGTGCCGCTCGCGATCTCGAGCACGATGCCGCGCGCTGGCAGCACACGCTTCAGCACGTCGAGAATCGGCTCGCGATTGCGTTCGGTGGCAGGCGCCCATTGGCGCGAAGAAGAATCGATCTGCATGACGAAACGAGTCGGTATGGGTGCGTCAAACGTGAAGCGGTCCGCGCGCATCATGCGTGCCGCTCGCCGCGAGCCCGAGATGCGCGGCGAGCGCGTCGAGCGTTTGCCCGCACGACGCTTCGACCTTCAACGCCAGCAGCGGATCGGCGCGCGTGTGCCCGAGATTGATCGCGACGATCGGCTTGCGCTGGTCGTTCGCCCACACGCAGAACCGATAGCCGGAATACACCATCAGCGACGAGCCGACGACGAGCATCGCGTCGGCCTCGTCGAGCGAACGCGCGGCGGCCGCGACGCGCTCGCGCGGCACATTCTCACCGAAGAACACGACAGCGGGCTTCAGCAGGCCGCCGCATGCGGGGCACGCGGGCACGCGAAACGAGTCGAGCGCGCGCCATTCGAGATGCGCGTCGCCGTCGGCAGCGGGCTCCGCCTGCGCGTCGAGCAGCGCGGGGTTGTCCGCCTCGAGGATTTGCTGGATCGCCGCGCGCGCATGATGCGCACCGCAATCGAGACAGGTGACGCCGTCGATGCCGCCGTGCAGTTCGATGACATCCGCGCTGCCCGCACGCTGATGCAGCCCATCGACGTTCTGCGTGACGAGCCGCGCGATACGCCCCGCCGCGCCGAGCCTTGCGAGCGCGTGATGCGACGCGTTCGGCCGCGCGCGCCCGAGCACCGGCCAGCCGAGCATGCTGCGCGCCCAGTAGCGGCGGCGCGCGTGATCGGAATCGAGAAATTCGCGAAGCTGGATCGGCTGCGAGCGCATCCATGCGCCGTTGCGGTCGCGATAGCCGGGAATGCCGGAATCGGTGCTGATGCCCGCGCCCGTCAGCACGAACAGACGCGGATGGCGCTCGACGAACGCGTGCAGCGCGTCGAACGCGTGCGGATCGGCTGACGGAACGGCAACGGGGGGCGAAAGCGCCTGCGACGAAACGGCGGAATCGGTCATGACAATGAGGGCTCGTCCGGCAGGACCAGCCGCTCGGGGATGTGCGCGGCTCGCCTGCGTGCCGTCACATGATACAGAACGCCGGGCACGACGAGGCCGATAATCCACGAGATGTCGGTGCCGCCGAGCTTCGCGACGAGCGGCCCGGTGTAGAACTCGGTCGCGATGAACGGCATCTGCACGAGCACGCCGACCGCGTAGATCGACACGCCCGCGACGTTCCAGCGGCCATAGCGGCCGTCGGGATCGTAGAGCGCGGGCACGTCGTAGCGCTCCTTCGTCACGCAATAGAAGTCGACCAGATTGATCGCGCTCCACGGCGTGAAGAACGCGAGCAGGAACAGGATGAACGCGGAGAAATCCTTCAGGAACGCGTGGCGGCCGACGAGCGCGAGCCATGCGACCGCGGCGACCATCGCGAGCACGTACGCCATCCGCGCGCGCTGCGAGATCTGCGTGCGGCCCGAGAAACCGGTGACGATCGTCGCGACCGACATCACGCTGCCGTACGCGTTGAGCGTCGTGATCGTCAGCTTGCCGAACGCGATCGCGAAATAGAGCAGCGCGGCCGTCGCACCGCCCGCGCCGAGGCTCACGATGAACTGCACTTCGTGACCGGCGAACTGCTTGCCCGCGAGCGCCGCCGCGAACACGCCGAACACCATCGACGCCTGCGCGCCGAGCACCGAGCCGAGACCGATTGCCCAGAACGTGCGGCGCGCGGACGTCGCGCGCGGCAGATAGCGCGAGTAGTCGGCGACGTACGGCCCGTACGCGATCTGCCACGACGCGGACAGCGACATCGCGAGCAGGAAGCTCGACAGCGAGAAATGCCGGATCGCGAGCAGCGCGCCGATGTCGTGCCCGGACAGGAGCCGCGCGAACATATAGGCGAACGCGATCACGCCGACGACGCTCGACGCGCGGCCGAGCGCGTGGATCGTCCGGTAGCCGAACACCGCGAACACGACGACGACCGCGATGAACGCGAAGATGCCGACCGTGTCGGCGACGCCGAACAACTGCGCGAGCGCCTGCCCGGCGAGCACGGTGCCGCTCGCGGAGAAGCCGATGTACATCAGGCAGACGAGCACGAGCGGAATCACCGCGCCGTAGATGCCGAACTGCACGCGGCTCGAGATCATCTGCGGCAAGCCGAGCTGCGGCCCCTGCGCGCCGTGCAGCGCCATCACCGCACCGCCGAGCAGTTGGCCGAGCGCGAGCCCGACGAGCGACCAGAACACATCGCCGCCCAGCACGACCGCGAGCGCGCCGGTGACGATCGCCGTCACCTGCAGGTTCGCGCCGAGCCACAGCGTGAACTGGCTCGACAGCCTGCCGTGGCGTTCGTGGTCGGGGATGTAATCGATGGTGCGGCGCTCGCGCAACGGGCGGCGTTGGACGTCGGTGGCGTTCGGCATGGCGGCGGGTCCGGGAAAAGTCTGAGGTTCGGAGCGCTCACCCTAACCGCCCAAAATTGTATAGACAACTCTTTCGTGTGCTCGGGTTTCTACGGAGACGGGCGATGGATTGAAACCCCGCGCAATATTCCCCCTGGCGCGCAAGTATGGCGTGTCGATCCAGTGGATCTACAAGATCATCAAGGCAGTCGGGCGGGAGGAGACGGCTGCGCGGCAGAGGCGGTTGTTTTCGGCATAGCGGATGGCGCCGGCGGGGGCGATGGCGTCGATCTGAGACGGCGCTCGGGACGCGTGTCGGAGGCCGTTGCAATCGGCGCAATGCATTTGTTCGCCGCTTCGTGGTGTGCGGCGTTGGGGTTGGCGGTCGGCGCGGTTAACTCGCGGGTTTGAGGGGGGTTGTCTTGCGGGTTCTCACAACGGCTCGGAGATACAAAAGCGCACGTCCGCTGCCTTGGCTCCGGGCAGATATCTGCCCGACCCGACACAGCCTGAGGGTGACTTCAGGACAGTGTGGCGAGCAGCTTGATGAAGTTGCGCTTCGCGCGATATGTCGCCCGAATCTCCGCCAGTTCGCTGGTGAACTCCGCGCGCTCGCCGAGCTTTGCCCGCAACCGGCTGATGGCGCGCACGATGTCTAACGCATCATCGTATCGAGCGTTGCGTGTACCGCTTTCCGCAGCAACCGGCAGCAGGCGATGATAGAGGGCGATGGCATCGTGCGGATGGGTCTTGCCACGGACAGCCGCCATTTCACGCCAAAGTTGTGTTGCAACCGGACCGCCGTTAAACGTCTCCCATGCGATGTCGTTCTCTTTCCCCGCAAGAAAAATCCTGACCAGATCGGTTCGCGTTGACCGCTGCCAGACGGTGCGCTTCGATTTTGCGACCGACTCCTCCTCCCTGACCAGCGCCCAGAGGTGCTTGAGCGCACGCCCCCGGATTTCGTCATGCTTACCGGTAGCCGTAGCGACCTTCATCAATGCGGGGAATGCCTCGGCCGTCGGGTGCATCTCGAAACGTCGCCAGGCGAACGCATTGGCCTGGTCGAATTCGCTGCGACGCAGATACGCATCGATGCAGAAATCGAGCAAGCGCGAATCAATATTCCTGCCCGACTCGTTGAGACCACGCTCCGCCCACGCGAGTCCTTCGTCCAGGCGACCGTGATTTACGCAAAGCTCCGCCACTTGCAAGAAGCGGTACGAACTCGACAGGTTCTTCGAACGAATGCGGATGAGCGCATCGACGTCCCCGTCAAGTGCGGCCAGCGCCTCCATCGCATGGTCTAACTTCATGCGCTGCGAGTCGAACGACCGCCGAAATTCGTTGCTGGGAGCGAGCGCGGGCAGCGCTTCCCAGGCCTCGCTGACGAGTTTTCGATAGCGGCTCAAGCCGCCATCGCCCAGCGGCTCCGCATACGCCGGCAAGACGTTGTAGAAGGTGTCCCACACGCCTTCTGTCTGCAAACGGAAAAGCCGCTCCGCAAGCTTTACGGGGTCCGGTCGGGTTAATTTACATGCATCGAGGTGGACAGCCGCAAGCTCACGAATTGCCGGCATCACCTCCCCACCCGAATCGTCAATCTGCTCGAGACTCTTTTCCGCGCCGGCGATCGCCAGTTCTGACAGTTCGACCACCTGTGCGGCATGTGACCCGGAAAGCCTCTGGCGCAACATGTCGGCCAGCGACACCAGGCCATCACCGTATGCACCGGCTTCCCGCCAGTCCAGCGGTCGGGAAATACGTGCCGCCTGCCTCACGGCAGCCTTCATCCCGGGCAAATCGGATGCCCCCGCCGCACGCGCGGCGAACAGCAGCTTGTTGCGCAGCGTCAGATCGCGCGCGACGGCTTCGAGCAACAATTCCTGAAGCGCATCCTTGGCCAGCGTCGCTACGTATTCCCGAATCACTTCCTCGTAGGTCTTTCGCTTCCTGCGCGGCTGCTCCAGGGCGGCCTCGTCGGAATGGAACACCTCTTCGCCCGAATTTTCGATCCAAGAGAGAGCAACGGCGACCGCGTGCTTGCAGAAAACACCGTCGTCGCCCACCGGACAGTTGCAGTCGTAAGCGAGTTCGCCATCGTCGTCGACGGCGAGTTCAACCTGGTAACGATGCGTGCCGCGTACGCTGGCGCGAGCAGCCCCGTCGCGCACCTCCAGGCGGGAGACCGCGCCATCATGGAAATAGGCCTTGCCGCGCGCAAACGTCTTCGTGTCGGCCAGCGACTGGACTTCGGCAAGAGTGAGAACCTCGGAGAGCTTTGCGGACTGGGACATCGGGTGACTGGCGGAAGCGGATTACGCCGCGACGGGCGGCACACAGGCACGATGATACCCGGGCCAGCCATGCAGTCGCCTCACGGCACGGCGACGCGTTCCTCCAGCGGCGAGATGCGCATTGAATCGATTGCCGCCTCCAGCGCCGCTAACGGCCGTCGCGTAGACGGCCATGGCGATTCGCCTGGACGAACGCTGCTTGATGACGAACGGCCGCATAACTGCCGCTTGGCCCTTCCAGCACGCGCCAGCAGCACATGGAGTAGCTCATGGACGTGCTCAGAAGGCCAACGAGACGCCCAGAGTGGTCAGGTTAATGGGCAGGAACCGCCAAAAACGGCGAAAGCCGACTCGTAGGCCGGCTTTCTGACGCGCATCCGCATCTGCACGATGCGAACAAAATTTTCTACCCGTAATTGTCCCGGATCGTTTCGTCAGCTGGAACTGCCCATCCGCCCCAGCTTGTACAAACGGGCGCGCTAGTGAGCCTCCAGTGGAGGCCCGCCTATGACGCTCGACCAGGCTCTCTGCAGGCGAGCTTTACTCGCTGCAGAGACCTTGCGCAGACCAATTTCGCGCGCCATTGCGATAACACCCGATTCATTGTCATGGCCCGCCTGCAACATTTCTATAGCGAGCGCCCTGAGCTCATCCAGCGATATTTCGTCAACTGAACGTGCGGCGCCATCGGCGGGCCGTCTGAACTCAACGGTATCGTCCGTCTTCAAGCGGAAGAACGTTCCAACGTCCTCGTTCTCGGTTTTGTAGTGCTGCGAAGCCAGGCGAACGACCCGTTCGTGAATTCTCGCGCCGGTCCGAACCCAACCATGCACGCGTGCAATCCGGCGGGCGAGCACCTCATCTCGAACCGGCCCTTCGATACTGACAACGTGGTCAATCATTCGCAGCAGCTTTGGGTTGTACGTGGCATCGAAGAACGCGTCACTATCGACGTCGAATCCAGCAACGGCGAGATCCGCCTCAATGAATTGGCCTTCGAGTGGTTCGCGAGCGGCCGCCGATATAGTTGCGGCATTGCTCGCATACGTGGCTGGCGAAACGAACGCTTCCCCAACCTCTTCGGTAGTTGATGGGTTTTTCTGTTCGTCGGCCGTGCCCAGCGGTTTGTCTCGTGCACCCTCTGCAGCATCAGCGATTGCGGCCTTGGCGAGGTTTGCCGCTTCCTGCTCTGCCGCGCTCGCTTGTGCCCTCCGCTCGTTCAACAATCGTTCCAGCTTAAGATGGATTGCCGCAGCGGTGCCCGGTGCATCAATCCACCAGCCCGTAGACCAAATGCGCAGAATTTCCCAACCCAGACCGCGCAGCACCTGCTCACGAAGCTTGTCCCGGTCACGTGCCGTCGCGGACCGATGGTAGGTGGCTCCATCGCACTCGATACCGGCCAGATATCGCCCCGGTGCATCAGGGTCAACGACGCCCAAGTCAATACGGAACGCCGAGACGCCGACCTGCGAATGCAACCTCCATCCCTTTTCGGTAAGCGCACGGGCCACTGCTTTCTCGAAGGGGCTCTCAAAGTCGCCGACGCTACCAGCAACCGCTTCGCCCAGCGCGCGAGCGCCGCGGTCGGCGAATTCGAGGAAGTGCTTTAGGTCGCGGACACCGAAGGCTTGCGTCCTCGACAAATCCATCTGTTCCGGGCGGAAGCTACAGAAGACACGGAGTTCCTGTCGAGCACGAGTAATGGCGACGTTAAGGCGACGTTCACCGCCTTGCTGGTTCATTGGGCCGAAGTTCATCGGCATCGTGCCGTCAGTGCCCGGACCGTAGGTGATGGAGAAGTACATGATGTCCCGCTCATCACCCTGAACGCTTTCCAGGTTCTTGACGAACACCGGCTCAAGCTCCGTGTCGAGGAAATGCGACTCGATAGAGGGATCCTTGCGGCGCTCCTCGTCAAGCAAGTCCTCAATGAGTGATTGCTGTTCGGAGTTAAACGTGACCACGCCAATCGTCAGATTGCTGCCCCTGAAACCCGGAGACTTCAAGCGCGCAACAATGTCCGCGACCAAGGCCTTTGCCTCTGGCTTGTTTGTTCGCGAAGCGCCGCGTTCGTATTGCCCGCCCGGTACGAGATTGAAGCTCACCGCGCGATCATTCGTCACAGGGCTCGGGAACGTGACCAGGTCGCCGTCGTAATATCGGTGATTGGAGAATGCAATCAGGCTCTCGTGCCGGCTGCGATAGTGCCAAGACAACTTCATCATCGGCAGGTTGGCGCCAATACACTCCTCCAGGATGCTCTCAAGCTCAACTTCGACGTCCGTGTCATCGAGGTCCGTCTCTGCGCGGTCGAAGAAGCTTGTCGGCGGCAGCTGTTTCGGGTCACCGACCATAATGACCTGCCGGGCCCTGGCCATCGCACCAATCGCGTCCCAGACCGGAATCTGCGAAGCCTCGTCGAAGATGACGACATCGAAGTTCGCAGTCTCGGCGGGCAAATATTGCGCAATCGACAACGGGCTCATGAGTAGGCACGGGGTCAGGCGCATCACGGCGTTCGACGCCTGAGACATCAGTTCCCGAAGCGGGAGATGGCGCGTCTTCTTCTGCATTTCGTAGCGCAGAAGACCCCATTCGGATCCGCGCGTTACACGGTCCGGGGACGGATGGCCTGCAGACAATTGGGCACGAACCCACGCCTGCGTAAGGTCAATGAAACTCTCGTCGAGCTCGCGAAAATCCCGAATGCGCTTTTCGTGCTCGGCCGAGACGAAAGTGCGTAGCACTTCGTCCGCATCGACGGCCGCATTCAGCCACCAACGGCAATAGTCAGTCTCGAACGCCGCTTTCACCCGGCCAACGGTTACTGCGCCTTGCTCGAGCCCAGCAACTAGATGAGCGAGCCCCAATGCGAGCGCCTGCGCCCGGGTCTTGCGCCAAGCGCACCACGCATTCAGTTGATTGGAACTGGTAAGGACATCGCTCGCACGTTTCGCCACCTCGGCTGGCAGGAGCGCGCCTAATGTCGTCTTGTCGGACTCAGGAAGCCCGCTCGCTACCGCGAAACGCGAGACCGCATCCTCGAAGGCTCGTAATGCCTCGGCATACGTGCGCCCTGCGGCAGCAATGGTACCCGTCGGTTCAAGAAGCACATTGCTGTCGCCAAGCAAGAGCGCAATGGGACTCTTTATGGCCGCGAGCGCCTCTGGCGTGTTTGCCATTGAGGCAAGGGCCGCCGAAAGCGCTTCAAAGAACCGCACTGCGGGTTCAATCCCGTCGATGTTTGTTTGCAGCCCACTCCACAGCCCATCGGTCTTCGCAGAAAGGTCGTCGAACGCTTTTAGACGACCTTCCAACGAGACCAGCTCTCGCATCTTTTTGAGGTCCTCCCCGGCAGTTCCGCCCGCTTGCCCGCATTCGATAGCACCGAAGCCATCGTCGGCCCAGGCACGGTCAGCGACTGCCGCCGCCAAGGCAGCCTGGAAGATGACGTAGGCTTTTGCCACCGAGACATCCGTCTCATACCCGCGCCAGACATCGTCAGTCTGCGCGGCCAGCGAAGACAGTCTTGTGACAACCTGGTCAATCTGGCGCAACTCCCGCATGCGCTGCAAATCGTCCCGAGCGGCATCGCCGCACAGGCCACGGCTCACCGGGTCAAGGCCGATATCCTCCCACTCGGCACGAGTTCGCGCCTGCTGGAGTGCATCCTGGAAGCCCAATGATGCCCTCGCGACGTCCAAATCCGTCTTGATGCCAGACCATGCGCCGGAAGTCGGCAGCGAAAGATCGTCGAGCGCCTTGATTTCTGTGAGCAAACCATCAATCTTGACGAAGCGCTCGATATCGCCGTTAACGTCGGGCTCTCCAATGGAGAGGGCGAGCTCCTTCAATTTTTTCACCAGAGCGCGCCGCCGCAACATGCTCATTGGCCACGACGAATCATTTAGTTCACGCAGGTCTTGCTGCAGTTGCTGGACGGTCGTCGAGGAAATTCCTTCCTTGTAGGAAAGCGTCAATTGACTGATCACGTCCTGACGCTGGCGCAGCAATTCGATACCCGAAGCGAGTCGCGCACGCAGGCCCTCATTCCACGGCTGACCGAGTTGTGCCTGCAGTTCGTGATAGTGCGTGAGCTGGGCGATGCCAAGCCTGAGGTCCTCCATGACCTGGTTGCCTCGCGGAGCTGACAGTGATGCATGCAGCTCACGATGCCGCTCAACGAGCGGTACAGCCGCGCGCAAACCTTCGCCAATTCCCTTCGCGTCGGGACGCAATGCAAAGCGCCAGTCGTGACCCGATGCTGGCGGCAGGGTTGCCGCCAGCATGCGCAATCCTTCACGAATCCGTGAATCCAGCGCGAGAGCCGGAAGGCCAATCGCTGCTTCGAGCGCTCGTGTCGCTTCCTCAATTCCGTTTGCTGCCGGGCCGACAGCACGAGCAGCCTCCAGGAGCGCAGACTGCCAGAGCGGTGACCACTCAGTTTGTGCGACATGCGAAAGAGGACTGGACGTCAGTTGGCCTTCGCCAATGACTTTGGCATGGACGTCGAGCAACTCGGCCGTCTCGCGCAACTGCCGCATCGCCGCAGTATCGTGCGTCTGCGCCGATGGCCACGAAAGTCGCAGCACCGGCAGGTCCTGCCCATCGATGACCTTGCCGATGGCCTCGTACACGCACAAGCCGTTCGAGTAGCGCCTGTGCAGGCGTTCGACATAGCCGTTCAACAGCGAGCGCAGTGCCTCCAGACGTGCCGCCTCCGCGTGCCATTCATCTGGCGCCAATGCAGCTGCTGCATCCCACGAGTGGCGCAGTTGCTCCAGGACTTCCGTCTTTCGAGCCTTGCTCGAGTGCAACTCCAGACAGAAGTCGCCCAGGCCAACGTCGGCAAGGCGCCGATACACCACGTCAAGTGCGGCCATCTTCTCGGAAACAAAAAGTACCCGTTTCCGCTCGGCGAGGCACTGCGCAATGAGGTTTGAGATTGTCTGGCTCTTGCCAGTTCCGGGCGGCCCAATCAGGACGAAGTCCTTCCCCTTGCTCCCGGCGACTACCGCCGAAAGCTGCGAAGAGTCAGCAGGCAGCGGACAGAAGGTGTTCTTGACCTCGAGTTCGGCATCCAGCTTGCGAGCATTGGGAAACTCGATGGCGCTCTCGTAAGAGTCGCGTGGCGTCTCAATCAGGTGGCGCACCACCGGATTCAGCTTCAGTTGCTCAGTGCGCTCGGTCAAGTCCTTCCACATCAGGTATTTCGCGAAGGAGAATGTCGCGAGCACGACTTCTTCAACCACCTCCCAGCCCTTGATGTCCTTGATTGCAGCCGAGACGGCCTTCCAGATACCCGCAACGTCGAGGCCGGAATCATCCTTGGGCAGTTCCGTGTCGTTCACTCCGAGCTCGAGCTCGAAATCCTGACGAAGCATCTCGATGAGCGTCGGGTTAAACCGCGGCTCATCATCGTGGAGTTTCAGGCTGAAGCCGGAGCGTGCGCTGCGGCGCTCGAGCGACACCGGCACGAGAATGAGCGGCGCGCGGTACTTTCCGTCATTTTTCGCTTCTCGCGTCCACGAGAGAAAACCGAGCGCGAGGTACAAGGTGTTCGAGCCGCCTTCCTGGAGAGATGTGCGCGAGGACCGGTACAGCTCAACGAGCCGTGTGTCCATCTCCTCTTCCGATAGGCCGACGAAGACCTCCTTGCGCCTGAGAGCATCAAGGGCGTGCGCGCGGCGAATGTTCTCGCGGTCACGACTTTCATGAATCGCCTGGTTGCGAGGGTCGTTCCCATCCATGAGGTCGGGACGGGTCAGTAGCTTGATGGCATGACCTTCCGCAAGGGTATCCTCGAGTTGCCCAGGGTCCGGCGCGTCGAGTTTCAGCGATTTTTTACCGCCCTTAAAGCTGAGCAGATTGTTTCGAAGGGAGAGGTCGAGCAGCTTGCGCTGCCATCGCGACAGCCGGTCTTCCGGACGCTCAACCGCCTTCTCTACATCCGCGTCGCCCAGTTCTTCCGGCAATGCGGGGGCATCCTCCAATGCGGACTCAAGGTTCACATCCTCGACGCCGTCCGCCTTCCTCGCAATGGCTTGTTCGCTCGCGAGCGGCTTGATTCGCTGCAGACGCGCACGTCGGATATCGATGGCCAAATGGAACGCCCGCTCCTTTTCCTCCGAAATCTGCTCCTCGGCATGACTGATTGCGAAGCTGAATGGCGGGAACGGTCGCTGCGTCAACAACGTCGACTCGAACACAACGAGCTCTTTCAGCTTTATTCGCTTGCGCAACGCCGTCACGTCGTCCACGACAGAGGTTGAGAACTCCTCCTGCTTCAGCCAGACGCCGGGGAACGCGTGCCCATCCGTGAAGACGAGCAATGGATTGAGTCCAGCTTGCTCGAGGGCCGCACATGCGAGCAGCGCAAGGTCGAGACACGTTCCGAGGCCGGAATCGGCAATCTGGCTCGGACTGCGCACCTTCTGGCCGGTCTGCTCGAAGCTGGCCGGAGGCAACGCATAATCCAGGCCCATTGAGCCGATTGCACTCCAGATGGCAGATGCCAGTTCCCACGCTCGACGCGCGCCCTCCTGATAACCGTTGATGGCGCCGGATTTGCCTGCCTTGTGGAGCACATCGGCCGCTTTCTTGAGAACACGCTCGACAGCCGGTTCGTTGGGCTGTACGAAGGCCGCAACCATATCAGGAAGCGACGACAATCCGCCCCACTGATTCCGAGGCAACAGCTCAACGGTAGCTTCGAATGCGGCAACGTCAGTCGGCGTTTCCTCCGCGGTGGTCAGCTTGAACGTGATGTCGGCTTTCTCCGCTTCGGTCAGCCGACCGAGGAGCGGACCGTCGAGCGATATGTCCAGGTCATTAATGCGCGTTGTGTTACCCACACCAATGTGGTCAATGTGCCAAGTCTTCGATTTGAAGAATGACGGTTCCGAGGACACCGTCAAGCGAAGCTGCTTGATATCGTTTTTAGTGTCGTTTGCGACAGCAAGTTCGCGAACCACAGGAACCGCATTCTGGAAATCCGCTAGGTTGATTTTTGTCGCGAGCGTGGCTTGTATTTCAACAGTCCGCGGTTTTTCCGGTGTGTCAACCGACTCGATGTTGGTCTCGTCCATCTTACCCCTTCATAATATTATGAATAGCGAGTGTACCAATCGCGCGCTCCACGAAGTACAGCGAAAACAAGGTGAGCGCGCAATTGCATGCCGCCATCGACATACTGGCAAATAGAAAAGCACACTCCGTTAAAGCAAATCTCCACGCACTATTCAAATCCGAATGGTCACATGCGTTTGTCACCACGCGGTATTGCGTGGGCACCTGCTCGCCTCATGTCGAATCTGTAAGAGAGATTCCCACTACTTTGTATCCAGAGCGTTGCCAATAGCGGAGACTGGCAATCGGGCCGCGGCGCAGCCTACGGGCGACCTCTGCGTACGCCGGCTCCCGCTCACCCCATTGCCGCCCCTGCGGGGCCAAGGCGACAGAGAGGCCTCATTCCGTCGCGCTGACACAGCCGTCTATCTCGTTGCTAGATGACGACCGCCACGTTTGGTGCTTAGGTCCTCGTCGACATCAAAGCCGGGAGGCAATCGTGGCAAAGCCACGACTCGGAAAACGGTGTGCGAATCCGGTCTCTCGCAATGTGCTTTGAATTCTGTAGCGCTCGACCATGAGCGCCGCCAACCGTTGTTTAGTATGCCCGAATCCGCACCGGTCGGTTGCGATTCTTAGACACGACGATACCGCTCGCATATATCTGCATCGCCCGAAACTCACAGAGCCTCTTCAAGCGCGCCCGTATGTTCTCGGCTAACCAACGAAAGCATTCAAGCGGCGTGCAGCAGCGAAAAAGTTAACACCGGTCGGTAACGGCTGCAATAGTGGCGCGACGAAAGAATCGACTGAGTCTGTGCTTACGCTCGCGACATGACTTGAACCTGGATTACCGTCGAGCGCGTCGAAAAAATCGACATTCGTGGGCTATCGTGCGGTGGTGAATTTTGGGAGCAGCGTTGCCTGTGACAAGAGCCAAACGAAGCCGCTTGGCAGCAGAACGCTGGAGATCGCGCGCCTCGAATCGTCGTTTTCTTCCCCCGGAATTGCCCCGGAAGAGACGCAGATCGAACTATTGAGAATTACTGAATCCATGACAACCGATTTTCTGCCGGTGCGTTATACAGTCATCACGCTGAATGGAGGTTCGGTTGATGGCCAAAATGGACGAAGCTACGCGCAAGCGGGTGCGTGCTGGTCGGCTGATGTTGGCGGGCAAAACGCCGGCCGAAGCAGCCAAGG